>DATDPG010000185.1 GCA_035292885.1 Bdellovibrionota bacterium
TGCTTAAATGGGGAACGCTCCCACCGTTCCGCACGATGCGGGTTGAGCCCTTTCACGCAGAAGACGGAAATCGGTTCGCTTTTCCCTTTGACCTCGATGTTCCCTAGGTCTTCGTACAGAAACACGTCGCCGGCCGAGCGCTTGGCCTCTTCACTGATCATGATTTCGTTCGGAGGCGCGTTGGTCTCCAGCCGTGAGGCAAGGTTCACGGCGTCTCCCATAACGGTGAAATCCTGCTCCCGCCCTTTGCCGATCCGTCCGGTGACGACCAAACCGGTGTTCACGCCGACCCGAACTCCGATCCGAATTTCCCGCTCGGCCAGAATGCGGTTGATCTCCTGAAATTTGTCCTTCATTCCGAGGGCCGCGCGAAGCGCTTGTTCGCAGTCGATTTCCGACGCTTGCCGGCTTCCGAACAGAGCCATCAGACGGTCCCCTTCGTACTTGTCGATGAAGCCGCTGTACTTTTCGATCTCGTTCGTAAGAATCTTGAAGCAGTTGTCGATGATGAGTTGAACGTCTTCGGGATCGAGCTTTTCGCTCATCGCCGTAAATCCCTGGATGTCGAGGAAAAGAATCGTGACGATTCGCCGTTCTCCCTCCTTGAGAACGGGAACGGGAGTCTTCGCGCGAGTGGTAGTCGGCTGGGAGAGCTTGTCGAGATCGGAACGGAGAACTTCCGACCAGGCGGAATTCAGCATAACTTCTTGAATATTTTCACAATTTACCCCTTGTCACAAGCGACGAACCGGGGCGTCCGGGCCGCGGCCTGTCGCACCCATGGCCCTTCTTTCCGACCTCAATTCCTTCGACTAAAGGCTTTGGTTTTAAGGCCTTAGAGAGGTAAGGTAACGCGGACCGGCTGGCATAACGCGTGCAGCCGGAAGTTCCATCTATGATGCCGATAAACAAAACGATTCGAACGGCCCGAATTGCGATGGCTTTGTTATTTGCAATCGGGTTCGCGGCGCCGGCGTTTTCGAAAGAAGCGCCTTCAGCAAGCCCGAAGCATGTGCGCGAAGTCTTTTCACAAACCGAGGACGCGCGCTTTCAGTTGGCCGCCGAGGCTCTGGGGGATGAAAGCTTAATCGATTTCTTGAAACGATCGATCGACGATCCCACCGTGGACACCAAGATCCGCGACGTCCTCAAGACACTGCTTCAGACTCAATAAGCCGGCGAAGTTCGCTAAGGCCTTCGCGCACGCGAGGGCCAAACCAGGTCAGATTTTCTCCGGAAATGAACTCGACTCGCGTTCGAAGACCGGCTTCCTGCGTCTTGCGCGACCAATCGGAACGATCCGATTGTGTGAATGCGTACGGTTCACTGGGCAGTAAGAGCAGATCCGGCCTAGCCGCCAAGATGTCCTGATCCGTGACTTGAGGGTACCGATTCTCGGGTTGAGAAAACGGATTGTCTCCTCCGGAGACCCGAATGAGGTCGTCGCTGTAAGTCTCTCCTCCGATCGCCATCCAGGGGTCTTTCCAGATGAGCGTGACTACACGCTTACGTTTCCGCGGCTTCGTATGTTGAAGCTTCTCAATAGTGGCTTCGCACTCCAAAATGATCTTGTGGGCGGTATCTTGTTTTTCGCAGATCGCTGCCAATTCTTTCATCAGAGGAACCACGTCGGCCACTCGCGTCGGGTACGTGACCCAGACGGTAAGTCCTGCCCGGCCCATGGCTTCAACGTCTTCCTTCCGGTTCTCCTCCCGATTTGCGATCACAAAATCCGGATGGAGATCGAGGATCTTCTGAACTTTCGGCGTCTTCGTCCCGCCGACCACGGGAATCGATTCCACTTTTCCCTTCGGTTGAATGCAAAAGCTCGTTCGTCCCACCGGAAGCTTGCCGAACAGGATTAGATTTTCCGTGATGCTCGGAACGAGGGACACGACTCGCTGGGACATTTTGATCGGATCAGATTCGACGGCGGTCGAGCCGATATTTCATGATCTTTTTGTTCAGTCCCTGGCGGGTGATTCCGCAGAGGCGGGCCACTTTCGTCTTATTCCAATGGTGTTTGCGGAGATACTTGCTGAGCATGTTGCGCTCAAAGTCATCCACCATTTTCTTGATAAATCCCTCCTCGTCCTCATCCCCCGCTTTAATCCCTTCCGGATAGGTCTCGTAGAAGAATTTCTTCGAAAGATCCTTGGCCTTAATCAAGGAATGGCTGCTCCGCAGCGCCACGAGCCGTTCGATTTCGTTTCGCAGTTCGCGCACGTTTCCGGGCCAATAATATTCCTGGAAGACCTGCATGACTTCGCTGGAAAGCGTGATCCCTTCCTTGCCCGTTTTCTGCTGGAACTCGCTCAGGAATTGATGGATCAACAGAGCCGTGTCGTCCGGCCGGTCGCGAAGCGGCGGGAGGGTGAGTTCCACGACCGCCAGCCGGTAATAAAGATCCTCCCGGAATTTGGCCAGCTCGATCAACTTTCGGAGGTCCCGATGCGTCGCCGAGATGATGCGAACATCGACCTGCCGCATTTCGGTATCGCCCACGCGCATGAACGTTCCCTCCTGAATCAATCGCAAAATTTTCACCTGCAACGCGAGGGACATTTCCCCGACTTCATCCAAGAAGATGGTGCCGGTGTCGGCGACTTCGAAGAGGCCCTTTTTGTCGGCCACCGCGCCCGTGAACGCTCCCTTCTTGTACCCGAATAGCTCCGCCTCCAAAATCGTGTCGGTCAGCGCGGCGCAATTGATCGTCACCATCGACTTTCCCGCGCGAGGCGAATGTTCGTGAATCAGTTTTGAAACCAATTCCTTTCCCGTCCCCGATTCCCCGTAAATAATGACCGAACTTTCAGAGGCGCCGATCAGTTTGATTTGGCGGATGATGTCCAAAATAATCGGATTTTTCGTGATCAGTCCGCGATAATTGAACTGATCCATTTCGCTGGTGGCTTTTTCGTCCTTATTCGTCTCTTGGATGTAGTCCGAAATCTCCTGGGAGAGCATTCCCATGAGGTTGTTCACGACGGCGATCTTCTCGCTCGGGAAATACGGAAGTTTTTTCATGTGGTCCTGAACGTCCTCGGACTGCAATTGGAGCGGAGCCACTTTCTCTTCCAGCTTGGCCTGCATGAGACTGTCCGGCTTCCCGGAAGCAAATTCACCGCAACGGAATATGCCGACGACCCGGTCGTGCAAACGAACCGGAACCGCCATCTCGATCAAGCCGGCGTGGCACTCTTTCGTCACCACGTCCCCCTTGTTGATCGCGTCCTCCACGACTTTGAGGCAGTCCTCCCGACAACGACTCAATCCTTCGGCGTTTTTCTGAATGAACGCACAATAGGGCTTGAGCTGTTTCAAAACGAAAGGGGTCTCCGCTTCGGACAACATCTTTCGAGATCCATGTCCCAGATATTTCTTGCGCGCGTCCTTCCGGCGGTTGGCCCGCGTTAGGTAGACGGCCGAAACCTCCAAATTGGACATAGCGTCCATGATCTTTCGGGTGACCCGCAGTTGGGCGACGCGGTCCCAGTCGATCTTCTCCGTTTCCTCGTCATGGAGCGGACCTTCAGTTCCCAGCTTCTCTTCTACGACTTCTTCCTTGGCCAGGGACATGGGGGATTATCCTAGCGTAACAAAACGGTTAAGCGCAAACAAAAGGTACAGGGAGTAAAGTTCCCGTCGTTGACGTATTTCATCTCTTTGTATTATCGTGCTCGCCCGAATTTTCTAGTCAAGAACGAAACGGTGGAATTCATTTTCGAGTGGTTGTCGGCGGCCCCCGGGACGGTTGCATTTGCAGCGGTCCTCTTCGTTATTTTGATATGCGGCCTTGGGCTCCCGTTGCCCGAGGAGTTCCCTCTCCTCGCGGCCGGCTACCTGGCTTACATGGGCGACGTCAGCCTGAAAATCGGTATCCTTTTCTCCCTGGCCGCCATCGTCGGCGGAGATTCTCTCCTCTTCCTGATCGGCCGCAAGCTCGGGAACCGCATCTTCGAGTTTCCACTCTTTGCGAAGTTGCTCCACCCCGGACGAATGAAGAAGGTGAACGAATATTTCCACAAATACGGGAATCGGGTCGTCTTTGTTGCGAGATTCATGGCCGGCATTCGGGGAACCATCTTTATTACGGCCGGGATCTTGCAAATGCCGTACCGAAGATTCTTGGTTTGGGACGGCCTGGCCGCCATCATCAGCGTTCCCCTGGTCATATCGATCGCGTATCACTTCGGAGAAGACATCGAACTCGGAATGCAGCAAATTCGGCGGACGGGCCACACCCTTTTCGCCGTCGCCGCGATCGCCGTTCTCGGCCTATCGTTGATTATTTGGTGGATGAAGAAGCGTCGCCGGCTCGACGAGTCAACTCCGGGCCGAACTTAGAACCGAACTCTACAAATTTCTCTTAAATTTCGAGTGATGATTCTTGGATTCCAAAATTCGGCTTTCTCCCGGGCTTCGAATCCTCGTCCACGCCTCGGTCGCTCCGGCGAGGGTCCCTCGTCTTCCGCGGCGCACCACAAGGTGGCGAGGCGGGGGTCCCCATTGCGAGCCAGTGGCGAGACGATGGGGGTGCACGCCGAGACCGGAGCCCGTAATGCTACTTCGAGAAACTCAAGGAGAATCTTGGCTTACCGAACAGCGTGTTTCGCCAGGCGCGATCCAACTTCCCATATCGGTCCGGGAAGTCGGTGGCAATCATCCATCACGCCGTCAAACGCTTTTATGAAATCGCGGATGTCCTGTTCCGTCACACAAAGAGCCGGCGCGAGTTTCACCACGTCCATATTGTGGCCGGCCACTTGCGTCAGCACATGATGCTTATCCAGTAGCGGCATGATGATGGCCTGGGCGAAAAGCCCGGCGTCCGCCTTGTGCAACAGATTCCAAGCCATTTTGAGCTTTAAAGATTTCGGCGCGCCGAATTCCACGCCAACTAAAAGGCCTCGTCCGCGAACCTCTTTGAGGAATTCGTATCGGTCCTTTCGAAGCCGAAGTTCTTCCATCAGAAGGTTTCCCATCCGATCGGCATTTTCGACGAGACGATCCTCCTCAAGAACGTGCAGAGCCGCCAATCCGGCCGCCATGGCCATGGCGTTTTGACCGAACGTCGTCGAATGCACGACACATCGATCCAGGCGACTGAAGACTTTTAAGAAAATGTCCCTTCGTCCGACGACGGCGCTCACCGGCACCTGCCCGCCCGAGAGCGATTTGGAAATGATGACCAGATCCGGCTCCAGATTCCAATGCTCGAGGGCCAAGAATCGTCCGGTTCGGCCCATTCCGGTCTGGACCTCGTCGACGACAAAATAGGTTCCATATTTCCGGCAAAGCTTTTGCGCCCCGATCAAATAGTCGGGACCGGGAACATGCACCCCTTTTCCTTGAATCGGTTCCACGATAAACGCGCCCACATCTTTTGTGGAAAGGGCGCGGTCCAGGGCGTCAAGATCGTCGAATGGAACCGCATCACAGCCCGGAAGGAACGGTCCAAAACTTTCGCGAAAATGCTCGTCGCCGTTGACCGAGAGAGATCCGTACGTCAGCCCATGAAAGGCTCCGGCCGTATATACCGTTCTCGCGCGACCGCTCGCCGCATGGGAGAACTTGAGCGCCGTTTCAACGCCCTCCGTTCCCGAGTTGCCGAAGAAAACCGTATCGAGACCCGCCGGCATCCGTTTGACTAATGCCTCGGCCAATAGGCCCGATATCAGGGGAGCATCCATTTTCACCAGGTTCGGATAGTCGAGATCCAAGTATTCTTTGAGGGCGGCTTTGACGGCCGGATGGTTGCGCCCTAGGTTAAAAACACCGTAACCGCAGACAAAATCGAGATAGCGATTCCCCTCGCCGTCGAAAAGGTAGGCTCCTTCGCCCCTCGTATAAACACGGTCGAAACCGATGATTTTGAGGACCTTCGCGAATGTCGGATTAATGTACCGATCGTGGAGCGCGTAGTTCTCGCCCTGCCGTTTCTCGATCAATTCTCTTACGTTTATGGCCATTGCGTCGGCTCTGGTACCAGATTTCCGATTTGAACGAAAGGGCGGTCCATTCTCCGATTCTTTGCTAGAATATAGCGCTTCACATCATGCACGGAGTGAACGCTCATTCATTGGCCCGAAGTTTTCACCGCCATCCCGTCCTATGGCTCTTCTTCCTCGGTCTCACCCTCATGCCGACCGGCCTCCTCTGCACCCGCTTGTCGCTGCAGAGCGACTTCAAGCGACTCTTGCCTCAAAACAAACCGAGCGTCGTCGAGCTGGACCGGTTTGTGGAACATGTCGGAGGAATCGGGAATCTCATCGTAGCGATCGAATCGGAGGACTATCGCGCTACCGAACGATTTATTGATGATCTTGTCGTACGTCTGAAAACGTTGCCCAAAGAGTACGTCCGGAACGTTGAATACAATACGAAAGATGTCCGGAATTTCTATACGAACAACAAGTACCTCTACCTGGACCTCGAAGACCTGAGAGGAATCCACGATCGGCTGGCTCGAAAAATTCGCTACGAGAAACTGGCCCACAACCCCTTTTATATCGCCTTGGAAGAGGACAAGGCGGAGTTCGACTTAAGCGACATTGAAGAGAAGTACAAAGGCAAAACGTCCAAATACGACAACTATACGGACGGTTACTTTTTCGGAGAACGGAATCGTCTTGCAGCAGTCTTGATCCGTCCGTACGGCGCCTCCACCGGCACCGACTTCGCGAAAATCCTGGTCGCAAAAGTACGAACGATCGTCGAAGATTTGAATCCCCGGAGTTATCACCCGTCCCTCAAAGTGAGTTTTACAGGAAAATACCAGCAGACCTTGGACGAATACTCACAGCTCATCCGGGATGTCTTGGAAACCTTGGCTCTTTGTCTCGGTCTGGTGGCGCTTGCGCTTTACCTTTACTTCCTGCGGTTCCGCGTCATCTGGCTGTTGGCGTCCGCGCTGATTGTAGGTGCCACGTGGACGTTCGCCTTGACGCAACTCCAGATCGGATATCTGAACACGCAGACGGCATTCTTGGGGAGCATCATCGTCGGCAACGGCGTGAACACCGGCATCATTCTGCTGGCACGCTACCTTGAAGAACGAAGGCAGAGTGACAATATCGAGCATGCTCTGGCTGTGGCTATACGCACGACCTGGAGCGGAACACTCACCGCTGCGATGACCACGAGCGCGGCGTTCGCAGCCCTCGGGCTTTCCGAAATCAAGGGCTTCAGTCAGTTTGGATTTATCGGGGGCATCGGAATGACGCTCTGCTGGATCGCGACATACGTCGTAGTCCCCCCGCTTCTCGTCTTATCGGAGCGCGCGCTACCGCTCGTCCGGGAGGGGCGGATGGTCTCCAAGCAATGGGAAACGATCCTTTACCCCGTGTCGGCTCTCGTTTCCTATTCCCCGAAGATCGTCGCGAGCTTCGGTATCCTGCTTCTGGCCGCGTCGGCCTATTTCATGCGCCGCTTTCTTCCGGATTCACTTGAGTACGACTTCTCGAAACTTCGTAACCGGCCGACGGTCAGTCAAGGACAAAAGTCAATCAAATCCCGCGTCAACGACATCTTCGGCGAAACCCTCTCTCCCGCCGTCATCCTCTTGGACAACGAAAAGCATGCGCCCGATGCGTGCATGACGATCATGGGCCGGGAAGCGACGTATCCCGAATCCGAAAAATACATTGAATCCTGCCGGACGATTTATTCCTTCTTACCCGATCGTCAGACTGAAAAACTGAGGACCCTGGAAAAAATTCGCGGTCTTTTGGCCGATCATTCGCTGAAATTCTTAAAAGATGAATATCGAAAAGAGCTGGAGGAATTTCGCAAGGCGGTCAATCTGCGAAAGCTCGAGGTAGCCGACGTTCCCGCATCCATCCGTCAGAATTTCGAGGAATTGAACGGCCGGCTCGGCCGGATCGTTTACGTTTATTCTCGGGAGGAGGTCAACCTCAACAACGGAAAGCTTTTGATGGCCTTTTCGGACCGCCTCAGCGACGTCCGGCTTTCCGACGGCAGCGTCGTTCACATGTCGGGGGAAGGCCGTATCTTCGCGGATCTCTTGCGAGCCATCGTTCATGACGGCCCGATTGCGACGTTTTTTTCCTTTTTGGCGGTGGTCCTGATTGTCGTTCTAAATTTCAGGAGGTCGCGGCCGATCATTTACGTCATCGGCGGTCTCGTCGTCGGAATGATTTACATGCTTGGATTGCAGTCTCTCCTCGAAATCAAGCTCAACTTCTTCAATTTCATTGCGCTGCCGGTCACGTTCGGCATCGGCGTGGACTACGGCGTCAACTTGCTTCAGCGCTACCGGTTTGAAGGGCGAGGCTCCATCCGCCGGGTCTTGGGCGCCGTGGGCGGAGCGATCTTGCTCTGCTCCATCACGACCACCGTAGGATATGCGACGCTGCTTACGGCGAAAAATCAGGCGTTGGCTTCATTCGGCTGGCTCGCCATGCTCGGCGAACTCGCCTGCCTCTTTGCGGCGATCGTGATCATGCCGGCGATTCTTCATTCCCTGGATAAACACCACTCCTTTCCGCTTACCGTGATTCCTGGAGAAAAACAGGTAGCTGGATAATGCCTTTTTGGGTGTTCGAGAATCCGTTGTTTCAGAAACATCGGTCGCCGATGCCGCATCCGGAAATACCGGAGCGCCTGGCCGCGATCGAAGAAGAATTGAGCGCCCATCCTCCGCCGCACATGAAAATAAAGAAAAGTAAGAGAAAGGCTTCGAACGACGAGCTTTGCCTTGTCCACACGGAGAGGTTGATTGAACAAATCGCGGGAACCGCCGAAAAACCTTTTACTCAGCTCGATCCGGACACCTACGCTTGTTCAGACTCCTACCAAGCGGCCCGGGTCGCGGCGGGTACGCTCCTGGAATCGGTGGACCGGGTCTGCCGAAAAAAAATCGATCGGGTTTTCGCCTTGGTCCGGCCTCCCGGCCACCACGCGGAACGCGATCGAGCCATGGGCTTTTGTCTGTTTAATAATGTGGCACTCGGAGCCGCCTATGCCCTTTCGCGCCACAAAAAGAAGCGGGTCGCGATTTTTGACTTCGATGTCCACCACGGCAACGGAACCCAACATATTTTTTACGATCGCCCCGACGTTCTCTATCTCTCCCATCATCAATACCCGTTCTACCCGGGCACGGGGAATTGGTCCGAAATCGGCGAAGGGAACGGAAAAGGAATGACGGTGAATTGCCCCCTCCCCGCGGGGTGCGGAGACGGGGAAGTTTTATATATGTTCGACCATCTCTTCGAGCCGGTATTAAGACAATACGGACCGGACATTCTGTTTTTATCCGCCGGTTTCGACGCTCACGAACGAGATCCGTTGGCCCAACTCAACGTCACGGACCGGGGTTTCCTCCAGCTCTTTCTTCGACTCGAAAAGTTTGCCCGGGATACCGAGACACCTCTAATCTACACACTGGAAGGCGGATATGATTTTCAGGCGTTGGCGCGCGGAGCCAGTGCGGCGATCGGCGCCTTAGAAAGCAAAATCCCCCTCGACAGCGAGCGATGCTCCACGCCCCTCTGCCTCGATCTTCTGAGACAGGCGAGAAGTACGTTCAGCCCTTTTTGGGAGCTCTAGCCGCCTGCCGCTGAAATAAATTTAGCAATAGAGCGGTCCTGCGCTTTTGGAGTTCGGGTCACTCCCGGGCTTCGTCTCCTCGTTGTTCGCATAGCTTCGTGTCGCTTCGGTTCGACAACAATTCAGATGAGGTTCGGCTGATTGAGGCCGGGGGATGTTTAAACGAAGCCCAATATCTTATTGTTTTCATTAGGCTATTCGCGGTTTCCTGATTTGTTAGAAATCGACTTGCTGCGCGATAATTAAGGCATGAAATACGTAAGAAACACTCTATCGTTAGGTGTAGTCGGCTTTTTTGGAATTGCTGTCGTCTCGAAGCCGAATGTGGATCAGCAAATATGGGAATCCACGAATCCGGTCAAAATCGCCGGATTTGGCGCCCAGATCCTCGGTGCAAATTCGGCGGCCACTGCGATTTTCAGCACGTTACCAAACATCGCGAGACCGGCGGTCGTGTACCAGCTGATCGTGGATCCCACCCATAAAACCCCGTCTGGTTTTCAGTAGAGTTATGACCCCTCTCCTTTAATTCCAAAATATCCATTGTGTCCCGGAGAAGACATCGGTCGAGGAGCGACTGGCGGAGAATCCCGTCACGACCCGGGAGCGGAGGCGGTAGGGAAACGGATACGGGCGCGCCACTTCGTGGTGCGCCGCGGAAGACGAGGGACCCTCGCCGGAGCGACCGAGGCGTGGGCGAGGATTCGGAGCCCTGGAGCAAGGCGACCGATGTCTTCTCCGAAACGGAAAGAATTTCTATGAAATTGCCGAAGACGGGATAGGAGAAGGCTATCCTTCTTATTCCGGGGGTTGGCCGGTCGCGTTCTTGACGGCGTCTTTATATTTCCGCGCGGCGGCCGCGTTCGAATCTTCTATGCTCTCTTGAACGTTCTGTATGATGCCGACCGCTCTTCGTGCTTCCCTCTGCACCGCCACTTCAAAACCGATCCCAGGATGGAGGACGACCAGATCGGCGGGACGACGATAGTAGAATTTGATGTTTAAACGGTCCCCCGCTCCGTTAAATTCAATTGTGATGTCCTGGGGATCGACCTGGACATCGTACCGGGCGAGCAATTTGTTGATTTCCGCTTTCACTTTTTCCGAATTCGCATCCCTGGATAGAAGGGTGTTGTCCCCCAGCACCGCTACTTCGTTTTCCAACGTGCTGTTGTCGAAGTAGAGTTGCCCGATGCGAAAACCGACAAATCCACCCACCAACAAGACGACGAGAATGACCCAAATTGCCGCTCCGCCGCGATCGTTTTTCATGCCTTGTATCTTAGTTCGTTCAGCCTTCGGCGTCATCGAACTTCTGATCGTCATGGTCGTGGTTCTTCTGATGGCCTGGAAAGCCATGGACGCGTTTCGGCGA
>DATDPG010000186.1 GCA_035292885.1 Bdellovibrionota bacterium
AATTGGTCCCGGATCGCCCGCCAATCGGAGCAATGCGAATTCGCGCCGGTGTTGGCAAGGACCTCCGGCGTCAGATTGCTTTCAAATCCACTTCCGGTAGTGTTCACGGCCGATTCGCCGGCGACCGCATATCCGCCTCCCGACGTCGGCGTTTGATCGCTCCCATCGCACCCCGTTCCCGTGCACCATGTGGTGGGATCGGAGTCCATAAGCTCCGGCGGAATGTTGTAGTCGTGCCCCGTAATTTCGCCGCCGCCCGAAGTCTTGGCGTCCGTGGTCGTCCCGCAGAGAAGTGCGCCCGTAGGGCCCTGGCCGGACCCGGGCATTCCCGGGGAAGGGGGAAATGTGATTCCGGTCATGATCTGCTGGTGCGTCTCGATCTGGACGCTGCCTCCGCTTTTGCCATAGCCGTACGACGTCAACACAAGCAGGTTATCCGCGTCGGTCGCAGGATTTCCGTTTTCTTTCGGATTCGGGGCGCCCTGGTCGTCGATATCGTTATCTCTAATCCGAACCTCATAATTCCCGCCGTTGAACGGCGTTTTTGAGATCATGACGCCGGACGGATAGAGCGCTAACAGCTGATCAAACGTTTTGCCTTCCATCAACTTTCGGCCTCGCGCGACGCCGACTTCCGCGATATCGAAAACGTCCACCGTCTTCGTGTAATTTCCGCTGACCTTTACGCTCGACGTCGTCGTCGCCGCGCCGGTCATGAGAAAAAAGCTCATGGCCATCAGCGCGATCAGCGCCAAGACAACCACAAACCCCCCTTTTCCCTTTTTTACCCACCCCTTCATAACGCCCTCCTTATTGATAATTCCGAAGCCGAATGTTCATCTTGATTTCTTTCGTATCCTCGACGCCCGTGTTCGGGTTCGTTCTCCCGGTTCCCGCCACCAAACGCATCGACACCGTCTTGATGAAGGGAAGATCGCCTCCGGGCGGCTGATCCACCCAAAGCCCCGTGGTCCCGTACTGGTACTTGAGCTGAAAGGCCCTGACGTTTTCGATCACGAGCTGATCCCCCGCCTGCCGTTTGATCTGGTCCGGCACGCCGTCCGGTTTAATGGAATCATCGACGAACTCGTAGATGATATCCTCGTCCGTAGGCGGGGACGGATCGATCACGCCGTTCGCGTTCAGGTCGGCTTGGATCCGAAGCCGCGTCGGCGTCGCCTCCGCAAGTGGAATGCCCCACTTGGTGCCTCCGCGCAAGATACCGCGAGGGTCCGAGCCGGCCCGGCGGATATCCCGCCCGATGATGAAAAACGAGATCTGCGACATCGACTCGACGTCCGCTCGCAAACGTTGCGACACGGATTGTTTTCGTTGCTTCCCCAGGAAAGTGTAGATCGCGCTTACCGTAACACCCGCGAGAATCAACACGATCATGATCTCGATGAGCGTAAATCCCGTCGCGTTTTTTTTTCGGCGCCCCTTTCGATTAATGGTTCTCAATTGAAATCGCTCCTCCGACGTCGACGGTGATCGTTTTCGTGCGTGTGGCCCCCAGCCCTGTCACGATCACATAGGGAGCGGGGATCGCCCCTGAAGAAAACTGAAAAAGGCCTCGCGGTGTGGATTCGAGCCATTTTGCTCCCGTTCCCAGCGCCGTCGTCCACGTGGCATTGTCGAGGTACGTATCCACAGGCATGCGATTGACGTCCCCGACCTGTTCCCAGTTTGCCGTTCCGGTGATATTCGCCCCCACGGTCCAGTCGGAACTCGAGGAGAACGAAATTCGATGAACGCGATTGGTCGATATCGCGCGGCTGCGAATCAGGACGATGTCATCATGAATCGCCTGCGTCGCGCGATCGACGCTGTCTCCCGACTTGGAACCGAGCATGGTGATGATGAATACCGAGGCTAGGGCCGCAACGATCACCATGACGATGATGATCTCGATCAGGGACATCCCCAGCGATATTTTCGTAATTCGGTCCATCTGCACCCTGCCCTCGCATTCCAACACTACGCCTCGGCCCTCCGGCTCGATTCAATCGTTGGGACGCCGGAACGCAACGCATGTTGGACCAAATAAAAATTTTAACATATTAGTGGGTCTTCCAGAAGCGCCGAGCATCTTCTTTTGAGTGTTAAGAAAAGTTTACTCATCTAACCCTCTCGGAGCCGCTGATAAGGAAACCGAAGAAGCAGGTCACGAATGCCCCTCCGAATCGATTCTACCGAACTTTGCTGCAAATTTTGTTCGAGAAGCGGAAGGACGGTTCCGCTCGTGCGTTCGATGAACGGCCTTTATTGTACGAACGAACGCTGTTATTCGCGCCTTGCCGACGGTAATTTGGTGCCGCCGGCCGACTGCAGCCGTTGCAAGGAGAACGCTTTTTACGCTGAAGAGGACGGCACGCCGCTTTATATTTGCATCGCGTGCGGTCAGAAGGATTCCGCCTAGTGTCCCGAGTCCGAGATAGCTTGATGACAAAGGATGCCGATGCGCCCGGATGGCAAGGCGCGACGACGAAGGCGTACTTGCAAAGCCGTACGCCGAGGAGGAGCAACGCAGCCAGCCGGGATGCAGCGGCGGCCGACTATCAAGATATGTCGGACTCGGGACACTGGGGGATAAGAAAGCATGAAAAAAGTTCTTAAACTGCTCGGAATCATCGTCGCCGTTCTTTCCCCGGCGGCCTGGATGACGTATCAGATCACACGCACGCCCACGGTGGGTTGCGAAGTCTGCATGGAGTTTCGCGGACGTTCGCAATGCCGCAAAGCCACCGGCCCGGACCAACCGTCGTGCAAAACAACGGCCACGGACAACGCTTGCGCTTTTTTGGCTTCCGGAATGACCGATTCCATCAAGTGCACGCAGGGCGAACCGGTCAGCGTTCAATTCCTGGGCACGAACTGATGGATCGCCTTTGGTTTGCGTTGGGATCGCTCTGTCCCTCCTGGCTGTGGCCTGGGCATCCACTCGTTGGCCTCATCCCGCCACCACCGTCGCCGGTTTTAGTTTCGCGATCGGCACGTTCATTTTTTCGGGAACGTTATACCTCCTCGCGATCACCGGGGTCCGGTGGTTGGGCGCGATCACACTGATCGGGGGCGTTGCGCTCTTGGTTGGTTGGCTGAGCCTCTTCGTCTCCGTTATCCGTTCTTAAGCGGCATTTTTTCCAGCATTTTCCGAATTCGATCTCCGAATCGATAATGATGCCCGGAGTGTTTTCCGGGATATTCTTCCAAATAAAACGAAATTCCGTGGGCCTTGAGACGGCGAGCCACCTGGCGGTGTCCGATATGGAGACCGTACTCATCCTCCGTCCCGGCTTCGAGATGGATCCACTTCATCTGCCGTAGGGCGTCGGCGTAACGCTCGACCATCCGGACCGGATCCCAGGCGAGAAATTTGTTCCACGCCTCGGGAATCAGCTCACCGCTCTCGATGTCAAAATAAAGGTCGCCGCACAAGACCGGGACGCTTAGGTTCGGCGCATAACAGGCGCACATCGAAAGATTCATCATCGTTTCGAAATCTTCCCGTTTCAAAAGACCACCCGGATTCGGACTCTCCAGGAATCTTTCCATGAACGTCCGTACGCCCCCGGCCTTTTGAATCACCCCGATCATCGTCGGTATCGGAGCTTGATAGAGTTGTTCGTACCAGCTGTCTCCCGCCGAGCTGCAGAAATAGGCGAATGTGTCGGGACGCAACATGCCGGTGACCATCGCTCCGAATCCGCCGCTCGAATGCCCGAGAACGCCGCGGAACTCGCGACTCTTGAATGTGTGAAATTTCGAATCGACGAAGGAAACGATTTCATCGCAGAGGTAGTCCATATACGGACCGTTTGCGGCGGAATTGATGTACTGGCTCGCTCCTAACTTTGTAGCTCCATCGGGAAAGACAACGAGCAGCGGAGGAACGTCGCCGTTCGTAATCATCTGATCGAGACGATCCGGAAGAGAGACCGTGAACGCCCCTTCGTCCGCCAAATAACGCGCGCCCCGGCCGGACCAACCGGCGAGAAGGTAAACGACCGGATACGGCACCTTTCGCTTGGCATCGTATCCAGGCGGAACGTAAACCGGCAGCCGCCGAATATTCGGGTCTCCCATCGGATTGTCTCGAAGGAGCCGGCTTTCAAACTCAAGGATACGGATATCCGGGAGCGGCATCGTGTCTAATTTTTATCAGCCATCGCCCGAAGAGTCATCCCTCCGCCTTGTCGTTCCCTCGTTTGGAGATTCCCGGTCAGCCGCGTATCTTGAATCCCGTGGACGGCATATCGCTGGTCATTCCCTTCTATAATGAGGAACAGGTTCTGCGTACCACCGCGGAGGCCGTGTGGGTTTTTCTCGGGGAACTCCGCAGACCGTTTGAATTGCTTTTGGGCGACGACGGCTCCACCGACGGAAGTTACAGGATCGCCCAAGAATTTCAAAAGCGGCATCCCGATTACTGTAGGCTCGTGCGCAATCCGCAAAACCGAGGGCGGGGAAGCATTCTCTCCCAAGCTTTTTCGCGCGCCCAGATGCCGATTGTCGCCTATATCGACGCCGATCTCGAAATCGGGCTCGACCATCTGCGCGCGCTGATCCGAACGTTCGACGATCCAGCGACCATGGTCTGTACCGGATCCAAGCTTTTGCAGACGGATGCCGCGTCAAGGAGCTATCGCCGAAAATTTGCTACCCTCACCCTTAATTTTCTCATTCACACATTTCTCCATTCTCCTCTAACGGATCACCAGTGCGGACTTAAAGGTTTTCGAAAGAATTTTCTTTCCACGCTCCTGCTCAAAACCCAGGAAACGGGATGGGCGTTTGACACAGAGATCCTGCTGTTGGCGCAGAAAGAGGGTGCGCGAGTCCGTGAAATTCCCGTGACGCTTCAAGCCAGCCGGCCCAGCAAGGTTTCCTTCCTCGCCACGGTCTTTCATTTCTTTCAAAAGATTGCGGAGTTTCGCTTCCGAGGACTTGTGCTGTGAGAGCCCGATGGGGTCTGGTGGTCCTGGTCCTCTTTACGGCGGTTCTTCACCATGGAGCTCTAAGAAATGAATTCTATTGGGACGACCGGCCGCTAATTGTCGAAGGCCATCTCGTCCGCTCTTGGAGTTCTGTTCCCGCGATCTTTACTCATGAGATGTGGTTCAACGCCGATCTCGGCGAGCGGGCGCCCCGTGCAAAGATCGATACGTATCGCCCTCTCTCGAATCTTTCGTTTTTAGTCGATTATCAAATCTATGGCCCCAACCCCGCCGGATTTCATGCGACGAATCTCCTGATTCACCTGGCTTGTGTCGTCCTCGCATCTCTTGTCTTTTCGATCTTTGCGTCACCTCCATTCGCCCTGTTGGGAGCAGCGATTTTCGCATTACATCCAATGACGCTGGAACCGATTCATTACGCAGCAGCCCGAACCGATTCCCTCGCCGCGCTTTTCATCTTTCTCGCCACATGGCTCTTCTTTCGGAAAAAACCGACACGGATAACGGCGATCATGGTGTCAGCGGCTTTTCTTTGCGGTGCTTTGGTCAAGGAAACCGCTCTATTCTTTCCCGTTTTTGCGGTCGGGACTCTTGCGGTGCAAAAGAGACGGATGCACGTACCCAACGTCGCTATGATTATCGCGAGCTTGGGTTCCGCTCTCGCCGTTTATTTCTTCCTCCGCTTAAATGCACTCGGCGGCGCTAAGGCGATTGAAAGCGACACACATACCGTTGAAATGCTTCTCAATTATCCTTCATTCGTCTTCCGGTTTTTCAAGACGGCGTTCATTCCCCTTTGGCCGATGCCGATGCAAACGATCTCGATCGTCCGACCTCCCGCAAACGCGACGGTCTGGTTCAGCGCATTCGGTTTTTACACGTTATCTGCGTTCATCCTCTTCTTCTGCTTCCGGAGAAGTCCGACACTCGGCGCGATAGGTGCGTGGGTTCTCCTGGCGCTGGCGCCACCGTTTGCGGCCGTCAGCATGATTGAAGAATTCAATCCTCGATATCTTTATCCCGCTCTTTTAGGTTTCGCCGGAAGCCTGGCGTACATTCTCCACCGTTGGAGTGAAAAGAACTTGGCGGTAAAATTACCGCTCATTGTCGGCTGGCTTTCTTGCTGCGTCCTCGCCACCCTCACATTTTATCGATCGGCCGACTATCGGACCGAGGAGACATTCTACCGAGGCATTTTGAATGACGGCCCTCACTCGGTCACCGCAGAGTTCAACCTAGGCAATACCTTGTTTCGGCACAAACGCTGGGAAGAGGCAATCCCTCTCTACACAGAAGTCGTTCGACGCCGACCGGACCATGTCTCCGCCATCAATAACTTGGGGATGGCCCACCTATCGTTGAACCAGCCCGGATCCGCCGCCCCTTATTTCGAACGGGCGGTGGCTTTTCAGCCCGGCAATGAGCGGTACAGATTCAATCTCTATTTGGCTGAACGAGACCGGGGACACTTGGAAAAGGCTTACGCTTACCTTGAAGAGGTTCTTTCGATCAGCCCGGATGATGAAGGTGCCCGCCAGGAGCTGACCCGAATCTGCGGGAAGAACCCTCCGGAAATTCTCCGGAAAGAATGTCAGGCCACACGGTAGAAGAGCTTACGGCTTCTTCCACTCTTCCGGCGTATAGGCTCGAATCGCCAGCGCATGGATCGCCGGGTTATTGCCCATGTTCACGGCGTCGTAAACCATCCGATGGCGGTCGACGAGCGACTTTCCTTCGAATTGTGTCGATACCACCAGGAGACGAAAGTGGCCGCCGCCGGAAGCCTGTGAATGCCCCAGGTGTTGAACACTCTCGTCGGCAAGTTCAAGGTGGGTGGGACTCAGTTGTTCCTGAATCGCCTTCTTCATTTGATCGATATTCATCGCGGTTCTCCCAATTGAATCGGCACAACTTCCTCGCCCGGCGAAGGTGCAAACGTTCCCTTTTCACTGAACCGCGGATCGAGAAAGCGTGAAGGCTCCAGGCGGCTCAACGCGGACCTCATCGACGCGTGCAGATCGGGGATTTCCACGGCCAACACGGAGATCAGCTGTTTTACACGTTTTCGCTTGAGATCGCTGTATTCATGTTCCGGATGCGTGGGGCAGACCGGGCATGTGCACCCGACGACCGGGAATTGGCGTTCGTGGGAATACATCGCCAGCCATCGCTCTTCGCAATACAGAATAGGCCGGATCACCGGAACGTGGCCTGCATTTGAAAGCAGCACCGGCGGTAACGCGGCCATTCGCCCTCCGTAAAACAGATTCAAACAAAGGGTCTCAATTGCGTCATCTAGGTGATGCCCGAGAGCGATCTTCGTCGCTCCGAATCGCTCCGCGGCCGTATAAAGGGCGCCCCGGCGTAATTTCGCACACATGCTACAGAACGTGCTTCCTTCGTCTTTTTTGTCGGCGACCGTTTCAAAAATTTTTTGCCGGACCAAATGAAACGGCACATCCAACCGCCGGCACTGTCTCTCGATCACCGAAGCATCAAACCCCTCCAGTCCTCCGTCAATGGTCACCGCCGAGAGCTGGAAGGAAAACGGCGCCCGTTTTCGATGCTCCGCCAGAAGACCCAAAAGAGCCCACGAATCCTTGCCGCCGGAAAGGCCGACCAAGACGTGATCGCCTCGCTGCAGCATCCGATGCTGGACCAGGGCCCGTGAAAACTGTTTCCGAATTGTAAGGGAAGTACCGTTCATAATGAAAAGGATGAAGTCGTCGACTTATCTGTTGTATAGTTCAATTGTATGGACACGACAATCACGCCGGACATGAATAGGAACATTATTTCGAATTTGCTCTTTATTGGGCTCTTGTTGGCTTCCGCTTGCGGCGATGACTCGCCGGCCGTCGGCACGGGCGCGCCATTGAGTTCGCTTTCGGAGGCGCCGACCGGCGTAGAGCTCTATACGGCACTCCTGAGCAGCCTCGAGGGAGGGGCATTCACACTCAATCGAATTGCGGCTCCTCATTCTGGAGTTCGCATGTCGTCCATCCGCGCACAATCGAGCGATTTATTCAACGAGGAAGAGTCGGTGCCCTGCCCCAACGGTGGAACGGCATCGATCAAGAGCCAGATCGTCGCCAAGGATTCAACGTCCGGTACCATCACTCTCGATATGACCTATTCAGACTGCGGAGTTACGGTCATCCTGAAAGAAAAATCCTATGCCGAAACCCTGAACGGCTCGGGTAATGTGAGCGGCGCCGTGAAAAACGATTATGCTACCGCATCGGGCGGCCTGGGACTGACGATCAGCGGCGACCTGGGGCTGTCTCTTGAATGTAGCGCGAGTGCTTCGGGCCCGATCGATGCCGAAGTGCCGGACAGCCTGGACGGTCAATGCGTATTTCGAGATTCCGAAGGCACCGAATTGATTATTTCGAAAGACGAGCTTCTGAGCCTGAACTAACCCGAATACGCCGGGTGGGCAGCGCCGCCCATATTCCCCGGCGGGCCGCGCGGGCCTCCGCTTCCAGGGACTCAAGATCGCGGTCGGCCGGAGCGAAATATCGGTACCAACGGGCGTAACCGACGCGGACGAGTTCGTGGTTGGCAATTTTTCCATCCGCCAATTTCACAATGCCAACGGTCCGTCCGTATTTATCCATGTCTTTCACGTCGATCTCGACATCTTTGCCCCAGACCAGATCGGCAAGAAACTGTCTTGCTTTATTGGCGTACGGCTCATGGCGTTCCGGCGCGTCGATCCCATATAGCCGGATCGTGACGGATTCTTGGTCGTGAAGAACTTCGATCGTATCCCCGTCGTAAACTTTCACGACATGCCCCGAAAACGATTCGGACCAGGCCGGCGTAGGGGGGTTCGCCACCTGCTTCGCGGGGCCTTGAGGCTGGCGATGACGAACCACCAATATCCCCAAGGCAACGCCCAGAAGAGGAGGTCCAATGAAATAGAGCCATCGTCCGAATGTGCGGCGTTTAGACAAACTGGACAACTCCCTTCATGATCCTACCCGATGTCGACGAAAACCTTTGACCGGAAGTATTGGGAAAATCGATGGGTGGAAGGTCAGACCGGATTCCATCAAACTACAGTTAATCCTTGCTTGCAGAAACATTTCCTCCGCGTGGGTCGCCCAAACAGCCACTGTTTGGTTCCACTCTCTGGAAAAAGTCTCGATATGGCGTGGCTCGCAACGCAGGATCAGAGAGTTACCGGTGTTGAAGTTTCTTCGGTCGCCGTCGAAGAATTCTTTAAAGAACAGAAACTGACACACGACGTTCTCCCGCTGAAGAATCGGCTCCAGCTTTACTCCGCCGAGAATATCGCCATCGTTCACGGGGATCTCTTCGATCTCTGGCCTTCGAATATTGAACCGGTGGATTGGATCTACGACCGAGCCGCGCTCATTGTCTTTCCTCCGGAGATACAGGCCCCGTACGTCCGTCACCTGGAGCGCTTTCTCCCGGTGGGGAAACAGATTCTTTTGATCAGCTTTGAATATCCGCGCAATGAAATGTCAGGTCCTCCGTTTTCTGTTACGCAAGCCGATATCCACCGGCTCTTTTCGCCCGCATTCGCCGTGGAAACCTTGGAGCGCGTGGACATTTTGAATCGTGAGCCGCGATGGAAGGAACGGGGGGTGACATCGCTTCACGAAGGCATTTACCTCCTCACCAAGCGCGGGTCCTAGTGTCCCGCACCGAGCGAATATTATCGTTGTAATTCCGTTTGCACGTCCCCCAATAGGGGATCTCGATTTCCCCGTGTCCCACAACGCGCTCCCGCCAACAGCCGAACGTGTACGTAATTTCCTTGAGATTTGAAATCTGCCCGCCGCTGCGGCTGAAATTGTAGCTCCCGCAATTCCAATCAATGAAAAACGCAGCTGTGGCCGAAGCCGAGCCGGCCAGAACCACGATTGTCATCCCCGCTGCTATTGCTACCCATCGCTTCATCCCTACCTCCTTTTAGGCGGAGGCTTTCAACCTTCCGCAACTCACATGCCGCAGGACGACATTTATCCATCACAGACCGGAACTGAGTGAAATTGGATGATTAGAACCCGTTGCCTCGCACAAGGTGAAGCAGCGCAGTACTCGTTAAGGACGAACTTCGTCCGGCCCCGGGACCGGTTGTTGGTTTGTTATCGGGGTCTAAAGATACTCTGTTCGCCGCGCCAATAATGTATCGGAAAGATTAGAAAGTTCGAGCAGGCCACAATGGACAAGGTTCGAACGTTTTTCAAGGAAGAGGCGACGAAGATTTGAGATGGCAAAGTTTGCGCCCGCCGCCAGACGGCGTCGGATCACAAACTTTGCAGCTCCCTTGCCGTCTCGAAATTTGTTGTTGGATCGACACGCCTTGCCTCTGACGAGCAACCTCGTGCCAGGCGCGCCTGTCACT
The DNA here is from genome assembly GCA_035292885.1 of Bdellovibrionota bacterium. Classification (NCBI taxonomy): domain Bacteria; kingdom Pseudomonadati; phylum Bdellovibrionota; species Bdellovibrionota bacterium. The sequence goes on from DATDPG010000186.1 coordinate 10,336, forward strand.
CCGGTTGCAATCCGGCCTTCGGCCGGCCCGGAACCCACCAACTTCCACAAATTGGCGCGGGCATTGATTCGAGCGGGGCTGAAGGAGGCCCGCGCTTCCAAAACTATTCTGGCCAACTTGATTCCGCACCAAGCCACTGGGCCAACTGTCGATCAAATGGAACCTCGTCCTTCATTTGGGCAAGAGTGAGCTGCTCCGTCAGGGAAAGCAGTGGAAATTTGGTCAAATCGAAACCAAACGCGACTTGTGAACTAATGTAGTTGCTCTTTTTTGCTTTTTCGAAGTGTTTTGAATCACGCGCCATTCGTTCCCGAAGCTCCTTCAATTTAAGGGCGTCATTGCTTTTTTCGTAAATGCTTTCGAGACCTTTTTCGAGAATTCGTCGGGATGTCCATGCCGAAGAAAAACCAACAACATTGTCTGAAGAACGTCTCAGCGAATCTGCCATCAGCAAGGCGCTTTCTCCGAGTTTAACAGCTTGAGGGATACCCTTGTCCGACAGTGTTTCACACATACTTGCTTTAAGATGCCTCGCCAAACGAATGACCTTTACCCTCACGGTTGAATTGAACGTAGAGCTTGCTCGAAGGCCAATGATTGCCCATGCAATTGGAACTGATGGTATCTGAGGGTTGTACTTAACGATTTGATCGTATACGAGTCGCGCTGTTTCAGAATCTGGCGCAGAAAAATGCCCCTTTCGAAAGTCCATGGACATGAAATCATCTAGATCGTTGGAATTAAGTCCTTTACAGGTTGGAGTGGAGGCATTCTTTGAAGGTTCGCAACGCGTGCCTTCGCAATAATCCGCAGGCTGCCGCAGCGTTATTCTAAGAAGCTCCGGCGTTAATTCGTCTGGATCACGTTTGGACCATCGACTGAGTACCTTTTCAAATTCAGCTTTAATTGTTTCATTATTTTCTTTTTTCTCAAGAACGTATCCCATAAACACTGCTTGCATGGCTGCATTCTCTGGATATCTTCGGAGATATTCCAAGAGAGTATCGTTCAGGCTTGCTGTCTGTTTTTGATGAGCGGCAATAAATGCTGCGGCGATGGCAGCCTCTTTCGTCTTTTTGGAATCCAATTGTTTACGGATGGTTTCAAACCATTGATCGGCCGCTGCTTCTTTTTCTTTTGTATCGCATGCAATACAGAGACGGGGCTCCAATTCTTTCATGATTTTGGAGGTTGCCCGATCATCGCCGACACACGATTCGAATGGATCACATTTCGAAACTAGGCCCTCTTTCGCATATACACGTGCTGCCTGTTCTAGAATGTTTCCCGTTGGTTGATTCAATCGTTCCCGGGACAAATCGATCATAAACTGATTTGCACGCGTCTTGTGCCACCACGACGCCTGTAGATCGCCGAATATTTGTGCCGCACCTGCGATATCTCCTTTCTCGAATGCTGCATAGCCAAGAAGGGTCTTTGCAATCCGGTCACCTTTGTCGACCGCGATTCGCTCATTCGCCAAGCGTTCCACCGTTGGCCAGTCCTTCATCGCATAAGCTTTGTAAAGGTCGACTGTAGGAGTTGGGTCCGCATATCCGTCTACTGCATACAATGCGGCTCCAAAGAGCATGAGCAAACAGGAAACAATCACATTTCTTGGCGTACGTGATTTCATATTGTCCTCACTGTTCAGTATTCGGAGTAAAGAGTACCATGCAATAACATGCTAGAATAATTAAATTATTTTAATATTAGCCCGCAAACTAGTTTCTTTAATAAAAGTTTTATGTATTAAAAATACATAAATTAATAATTATACAAACCAATGCCTTGATTCTAGTTTATAAATAAATTAGAATATGTATTATGAATACAAGTAAAGAAAGTAAATTAAACCGCCTTGTCACTTCAGTAGCTTCAGGCACCTGCAACGCCACTGCTTATTTCGCTGAACAAGGCTACTCATATCGTCTGCTGCATAACTACGAAGAGAGTGGTTGGCTCGAATTTTTGGAAAGGGGAGCGTTTATCAGAAAGGGGGACCAAGTCGATTGGTTCGGGGGTCTCTATGCAATCCAAAAACAACTCAAGAAAAAAATCCATGTAGGAGGAAAAACGGCCCTATTGCTTCAAGGGTACGGTCAGTCTGTCCCTCTGGGAAAGGAGCAGGTCCACTTATTTGGTCCTTCAAACGAAACATTACCTAAATGGTTTACGGTCCACAAATGGGGCGCTGACATC
>DATDPG010000187.1 GCA_035292885.1 Bdellovibrionota bacterium
GATCGGAACGTTCCGGTTCGACTTGGACAAGGCGTCACCGGCTGGGTGGCGCAGGAGGGAAAGGCGATTCTCTGGCCCTCCGCCGGCAAGGAAACGGACCAGAGGTATAAGCCGCCGTTCGCAATCAAGCCGGAGAGAGGCGTGAAATCGTTTCTTTGCGTCCCTTTGCGCAGCAAAGGGAAAACCCTCGGGGTCATTGAAATCCGGCGAAAGGAGACCGACGAGAATCTCTACCGGGAGGACGACCTCGCCACGCTCGCCGTCATCGCCGACTACGCCGCGATCGCGATAGAAAACGCCCGCAACTTCGCGCGCATTCAGGAACTGACGATCACGGACGATCTGACGACGTTGTTCAACGTCCGGCACATGCACACGCTTCTCGATTCCGAGGTCTTGCGCGCCGGGCGCTACCGAAAGCAATTTTCACTGATCTTTTTGGATTTGGATCATTTCAAGAACGTCAACGATACGTACGGTCACATGCACGGGTCGCAGCTCTTAAAGGAAACCGCGGAAGTCATTCAGTCCAAAATTCGCTCCGTCGACCACGCCGCGCGGTACGGCGGGGATGAATTCGTCATTCTTCTGCCGGAAACGGATAAGGCCGACGCGATTCACGTCGCGAACCGGGTTCGGGAGGCGATCGAGCAGCACTCGTTCTTGCAGGAAAAAAAGCTGGAGGTTCATTTTACGGCGAGTTTCGGCGTGGCCACCTACCCCGACGACGCCCAGACCAAGGACGACCTGATCCACGCCTCCGACGAGGCGATGTACAAGGTGAAAAACAGCACCCGCAACCGCGTCGAGGCCGCGTAAAAAAACTAATGTCTCGAAGATTTCGGCCTGGTCCGGAGTCGAATTCAGAGCGGGGAAACCACAGCAATTCCGCGAGCCAATCGATCCAGGGCTCCTGATCTGACCAGCCGTTGCACTGCATCTCCAACCATGTCCTGACGTTGGTCCGGAAGTCGAAAAACGACGATCCCAGCGTGGGTTCCCACGGGATACTTCTGCACGTTTGCAAACTCGGTGTCGAACGTGATGAGAATACGTTCCTCTTGAGTGACGACGCGAAGCAGCTCGACATCACTAGCTCCGGACATTCCCTGTACGTAAACACTTGCCACATCGTGCCCAGCATCCTTAAAGATTCCCAGGGCATGCTGAGGGATGTTCTCGTCGAGCTTTATCTTCACTCTTGGGTTTCGGTTCGCAGCGGCTGTTCCTCTTCTTCATGGGCCAGCCAGGCGGCGTACCCGATGGCTGCGCGGATATCACTATCTTTGAGCGATGGAAATTGGCGCAGTATCTCTGCGTCGGACTCCCCCGATTGGAGAGAGTCCAGGATAGTGGAGACCAGAACCCGTGTACCTTTGATGCACGGCTTCCCGTGGCAAATCTTCGGGTTTGTAGAAACCCGATCGTGCCAGTTTAACTCTTTCATTGAGAATGGGATTATATCAATGAACCTATCGAAACAACAACCCGCGTCGAGGCGGCGTAGACTTGTGATAGAATCCCCACATGGGTCCCAAAAGGAAACGGCGGATCACCGCTCGCAAAATCACTCTGGGCGAGGATGACGGATCGTTTGACCGGTCGTTCTGGCAGCAACTTTCTCCCGCGGAAAAAATGATTCAAACTTGGCAACTCTCAAAAATGCACTGGGAAATTCACCGAAAGGGTTCTTTTGAACCAGGACTTCCTCGACGTATTGCGCGAGTTATTAGGGACTGAATCGCGCTTCTTGGTGGTCGGAGCCTTTGCCCTATCGGTTCATGCGGAACCTCGCGCAACAGGAGACCTCGATATTTGGGTGGAGGCGGCTCCAGAAAACGCGAAAAGGGTGTATCAGGCCTTGAAGGATTTCGGGGCTCCCCTTAAGGATCTCACGGTCGATGATTTGTCAAAGCCGGGGATCGTGTTTCAGATGGGTCTGCCACCGAACCGTATTGATATTTTGACCAAAATTTCGGGGGTGACTTTTGAAGAGGCGTGGACGACGAGGGTGACGATCGACATTTCCGGCTTGAACGTCCCTGTGATTGGAAAAGAGCTGTTTTTGGTAAACAAGAAGGCAGCTGGCCGCCCGAAGGATCTGTTGGACGTCGATCTCGTTGAAAAGCATTCTCCCCCACCCAAAAAAACCTAACTGAACCCCGCAAGCTTCATCGCACCGCCGACGAGGCGATGTACAAGGTGAAAAACAGCACACGCAACCGGGTGGAGGCGGCGTAGAACTCCGAATCCTGGTAAAATGACTTCCCGTGCGGCGTATTATGAAAATTGATCCTCAAGAGACCGGTACCAACATAAAGGAGGAAGACTTCGATCTCGCTTACTATCGATCGCTTTCAACAACCCAACGATTTCGCATGATGTTAGACTGGTCCCTTGCGCTAGGAAAGATCGGCACGCGACGTGGCACAGCTCGAAAACCTGCTTCGGTTACTAAACGCCTATAAAGTCCGATACGTCATCATCGGAGCTGCGGCGTTTGTCGCTCATGGATGGTTCCGCGCCACACGCGACTTGGATCTATTTGTGGCGAACGACGATGAGAACCTGGTTCGATTGCGCAAGGCTCTGTCGGAGTTTGGATACGACCTGTCCGACGCTACTACGGAGGATTTTAAGAAATACAAAATCCTTTTTCGGCAGTACGATTTTCCCTTGGATATTCATCCAATGGTTAAGGGAGCTTCCAGCTTTGAAGGGGTGTGGAAGCGTAGAAAGGCATCGACTATCGGAAATGTGCTTACGAATTTCGTCTCGTTGACCGATCTAATCTCGATGAAACGAGCCGCCGGGAGACCGAAGGATCGCATCGACCTTGAGCAATTACGAAAACTGCAGCGAAAAAATTCAAAAAAAGGGAAAAAGAGAAGTCGGCCTCGATCAAACTAGGAAAGCCTCCCGAGCCACGCCGCCGGCGAGGCAATGTACAAGGTGAAAAACAGCACCCGCAACCGCGTCGAAGCGGCGTAGACTAAGGCGTTATTGGCGTGAACAACGTGTAAAACGCCACAGCGGCCGAATAGTCTGCCCGGTAGTAGTAACAGAGATTTGGCGCGCCCGATTGGTAATTGACATTCCCAAACGAAGGACCGGTATATCGTCCGTTGGCATCTGTCGTCGCCTGAGTGCCGTATTGTGCCGAGGGTAGAATATCAATTGGGTTTGTAGGGCACGTGCTGTAATAGCCTACTCGATACCTGATATCCTGATTTGGAACAGCGGTGCACCCTTCGAAAAGCAACTGCAGTGTTGGCATAAAGGCCGTTTGGTTGTCCGGCTGCGATGTCGGCAACACCGCATCCAAGGAAAGAAATCGCAGTGTGGGCCACGTCTGAACCGTGGTTTTGCTTGGAGGCACGTTTGTGCCGACCGGCGCTTCGACTAAAATATCCCCGACAGCGGGTGGTGTTGCTCCGGCATTCGCGGGGGCACGTACAATAAACGAGATCTTGCCACCTCCGTCTGTTTGTAAGTCGACCGACTTCGTATCCCCATTCAATATAAGACCATTCTCAGGGGTAACTTTCAGGAGAAGGCCCGAAACACCGTTGTTGTACTTATCGCTCAACTTCACTACCCACTTGCTTTCTTTGTCAACGCTCGTGCACGTTGCTGCAGTAACAGGCGATAATGTTGTCGGAGCATCTCTTACTGCCATGACATCAAAAAAAACCGTCCGATTTTCGTCGTTGTTCGGGTCGGGAAGCAATCGAGCCTTCACCTTCGCAGCGCCGGCGACGGTCGTCAGCTCGGCGGACACTGTGGCTTTGCCGTCCAAGTCTGTCTGAATTTCCGAAGCTCCCAAGCGAACCGGGCCGGATTCGACACCAAACTCCACTTTTGCACCGATCAACGGGTTACCGGAACCATCGATCGCAGCAACGACCAGATCGGAAAGTTTTGTCGTCACGGTTGCGCTTTGGCTGTTCCCACCCACGATGATCAAACGTTCGGCGCCTGTCGCCTGTTGCTGAAGGTTTTGCCTTGTCGGTTCATCCTGAATTCCGCACGAAAAGACGAAGGCAAAAAGTGAAAGGGGAATTGCCTGGAATTGAATTTGTCTGGGCATCGTGGACTCCATGGTTGAAACTGATGCGCAATAAGAGCAAAGAAAATGCCAGAGATAAACAGGAAAAATAATCCTTAAATCCAGGTAGTTAGATGAAACATCCTTTTGAGCAGCGCGACTTTCCAGAAATGGAGTCGCGTTTTCGGTCACAAGACAAAAGAAAAGGGCGGCCGTTTCGGCCGCCCTTAACTTTTTTGGCTCTCAACTAGTCGAGACTAGTTGAGTGTCGCCGTGAATACCTGATTAGGCGCACCCGTGTTCACATTGTTGAGCGCCCCACTAGCAGCTGTTTCAACGCCATCACAGTCTCCGTAGCCGGACACTACGTTCGCGCCTGGATCGTTTGCAACGCTGATACCTGCATACCCACCGTTGATCGAGTAGATAGCACCAGCGTCCTCACCCGAGGCGGGCGTAAGAAACACACCACCAAATGTCCAGGTGTAGCCTAAGTCGCCGCCGCTCGGAGCGACCAAATATGTCGGCGTAAGTGTAACCGTGTCTCCGGTCACATCCACAGTCGCCTGTTCGGATGCGGTATTGTCCACATTTGGGTTCGTCGTAGCGTTCGGGTCCGCCGCGATGTCAAAGCTCGGTGTGCTAACCTCCGCTGCTACGCAGTTTGCGCCACCGACAAGGCTGGCATCCCGGTTCAGGACGATCGTGACAGGGCCATTCTCGCCAATCCGATGATTGCCGTCATCGATATTGGAATAGATCGCAAAGAGACCCGTTCCGCTCGCACTCAGCGATATCGTCACGAAGTTATCATCCACGCCAACGGTGAACCCGCCGAAGCCCGTGTATGAGACCACAGCACCATCGACTTCATCCGTCGCATGGGCGGCGCAGTCATATGACGCGCCCTTGGTCAGTGTCGAGCCAGCGAATACCACTACGCCACTAGCATCGGTCGTGCCTGAAACGATCGGATTAAAGTCGTTGTCCGGGTCGATGTAATTCGACACACCGGGGTCGCCGACAACGTCAAAGTCGTTGCTGCCGTTAAATACACAGCGAACCGACACATCGGGGATTCCCCGGCCGCTCAACTCCGCGAGAACCGTGTAGTCATAGCTGATTCCCGTCGGGAAGATTCGGATGTTTGCATACAATCCCGGGCTGCCCGCGAATTGCGGCTCATTGCCGAATGCCGCTCCATAAAAGTCCGTGGCCGCATCTGGATCGATGAAGACGGTTCCACTGAATCCTTCGTAACCGCTTCTCTGCACAAACACCGGGAAAAAGACACCCGTGGGAAGGCCGCGGAAGAGGTAGCAGCCATTCATGCTGACCGTATTGGTCGTGTTGGAATCGCCCGTGCCGCAAGGCTGGGCGGTCTTGAACGATCCGTCGACCAAAGCATAGATCTGATCTGTCGAATTATTGTCATCGGCATTATTGGTCGTGCCGAAAAAGTTCAGTTTCTCGCCGGATTTCGCATCCACGACGAAACCGACCAAAATTCCGTTGCTGGCCGAAATCGAGCCGCCTTCGGGGCCGCTGGAACTGCAGCCGACCGCCGTCAGCGCGATGAGCGGCAGAGTTGCTAAAAGTAACTTCTTCATTTCATTCCTCCAATTCAATGTGTGAGTTGCGTCCTTTTACGTTTAAATCGGTCGGAAGCCCTATCTGGTACATCCTGGTACGAAGCTGCCGAGTAGTGCCCGAATTCTGAAGGATCCCTAAAGGTTGTCAAACTTTTTTGGCCTGGTATCCCTCGGGGTCCCGCTATGAGTCGCCTGGAAGAGATCGTATCGGCCAAACTGGCTCTCTGCCCCAAAGAGGCGGCTGAGCCCTTCCTCTCTCTCTTGGCGGCTAAGCTGGGCGAGCGCGCCTCCGGAATCGTCCTCTACGGCTCTTGCCTCAATCCGGCGACGCGGTCGGAGAGCTCCATCCCCGATTTTTACGTGGTCGTACCGAATTACTGCCAATTCTACGGTTCGATCTCGCAAGCGCTCTTAAATTGGTTCCTCCCTCCCAGCATTTTTCATGTCCGCGCGGGTGAAAGGGACGCCAAATACAGCGTCATTTCCGAAAAGGATTTAAAGCGCGAGACTTCTCCTCGCGCCCGGGACGTTTATCACTTGGGCCGTTTCTCGAAACGGATTGCCATCGGCTGGGCCCGGGACGAATCCGCCCGGTTGTTTCTGGCTTCGCGGCAGGTATCGGCGATGCGGGCGGTGGCGCAACGGGTCTATTTCTCGCTGCCGGAGACATTCTCGATTTCCGATTTGGTTCTGCAGGCGCTTAACTTGAGTTATTTGGGGGAATTCCGCGTGGAAGCCACGGACAAGGTCGATCGGTTGTACGAGGCGGAGAAAGATTACTATGACGCCGCTTTCGGAGCGGCCCTTGAGGAGATGTCTTCGGCGCCATGGAATGTCACGTACGATTCCGCTTCTCGGGTATATCGCCGGCCCAGGCGAACTTCGTTCGATCTTTGGGGAAGGTATCGTCTTTCCCGCTTTCTCCGCCGAAGCCGATGGAGAGCGAAACTACGCTGGCCGAAGGGGATTATTACCGTTCCGAACTGGCTGGATTATCTGCTGGCCAAAATCGAGCGGACGCACGGAATTAAAATCGAGCTTTCAGAAAAGGAGCGCCAGCATATCTTCATCTATGGATGGAAGTACTTTTTTCACTTACGTCGGAAGAAGGTTTTGAGATAGCTCCTAACAACGTGACGGCGCACTTTAATTGCTTAGTTATAACAATGTCTTAGGCTCGGAAAATGAGTTACGGAGTCGGCGTGAACACAAACGAACATTTGACTAGTAGGTCATTTCAAAATATAGTTAACTAGTCTATGAAAACCGTTCCCGTCAGCCAACTGAAGAGTCGCTTGAGCGAGTATTTGCGAAAGGTCGGCCAAGGAGCCCGGTTTGTCGTAACCGACCGCGGAAAGCCAATCGCCGAGCTGGCGGCATACGGCACGCTGTCGACGGGAGCCGATCCCGTCAAAATTCTCCTGCATCAGATCGAGTTCCGGGGATCGGTGCGCGGCCCGCTGAAGCCGGGCCCGCTTTCGGTGACGCCGAAACGTCCCCGTTTTCACGGCACGCCCGCTTTGGACCTCATTCTCCAAGACCGGCGCAACTCTTGATCTTCATCGATTCCAGCAGCTTCATTAAGCACTATGTTGCCGAAGAAGGCACGGCGGAAGTCAACGCGCTCTTGTCGAGCAGTTCCGAAATCTTCGTCGCCTGGCTTTCCCTTTCCGAATGCCTGGCGGCGCTTGCGCGCCTGGAACGACAGAAACTCCTCACACGTGAGGAGTTCGGCGTAACAAAGAAGAATTTCTTGGAGGATTGGGAGCGGCTTCGCATTGTTCGCGAAACCGCCGAACTCGAGCCGATTGTCATCCGATTGATCGGAAAACATCCACTTCGAGGAGCGGACGCGGTCCAGCTGGCGTCCGCCGTCTACCTTCGGGAATACGATCTCCCGGTAACGTTTGTCTGTTCCGACCGGCAGCTCGCGAACATGGCGCTGGAAGAAGGATTTAAGACTGAAACGCCCGGCGCGGCGTGACACATTTCCGCACGGAAGGAGACACCATGCTCAAACAGAAAAAGATCGGCATTATCGGTTCCGGCAACATGGCTCGGGCACTGGTCTCCGGACTGCTGAACGGAAATCACGCGTCTAAATCCAACATTTGTTCATCCGATCATCGGGAGACGAAAGTAAGAACGTTGGCGAAGGAATTCGGAATTTTCACGACGACCGACAACAGCGAGGTCGTCACACGCTCCGACATCATCGTTCTGGCAGTGAAGCCGCAAGCGCTGGAAAAAGTTCTCCGGGAAGTTGGAGCGAAAGTGACTTCCAAAAAATTGGTCGTGTCGATGGCGGCGGGCGTGCCGATCGAATCGATTGAGAAGAAATTGCCCAAAGGCTCCCGGATCGTCCGCGTGATGCCCAACGTGGCGGCCTTGGTCGGGGCGGGCGCCGCGGCGCTGGCCGTCGGCGAGCATGCTTCGGAAGAGGATCTGGCCCTGGCACGGGCGCTGTTTGAGGCCGTCGGAATCACCGTGGTCGTGGAAGAAGTGCAGCTCGACGCCGTCACGGGCCTGTCCGGAAGCGGGCCGGCCTATATCTTTCTGGTGATCGAATCGCTCGCGGACGCCGGCGTCAAAGTCGGCCTCTCGCGCGACATCGCGCTGAGTCTTGCGGCGCAGACCGTTCTTGGAGCGGCCAAATTGCTGATTGAAACCGGCGAACATCCCGGGCGATTGAAAGACATGGTGACTTCGCCCGGCGGCACCGCCATCGCGGGAATTCACACGCTGGAAGAGGGAGGTCTTCGCACCACGCTGATCAACGCCGTCGAACGCGCCACGATCCGCTCGCGCGAGCTGGGCGCATTATTCAACGTGAAATAGAAGATCCTTCGCGTGTATAATTGAATTGATGCTGCCCCCTCTCTTCCATGATCTCGCCTGGGACGTTGATCCAGCCGCCGTAGACCCCGCGCTTCACCGCCGGTGGTTGATCGCGAGAGTCCTGGGAAGAGGCACACTCAAGCAGGTCTACGCTATAGAGAAAATGGTCGGCCGAAAAACCATCGAGGAGTTTTTCCGGAACGGGGGCTTGGATCAAGTGGATGTCCAGACCGGTTCGCTTTGGCTTACGCTCCTCGATTTGCCGAGGGAAGAATGCACACGGAGATCCTCACCGTCGAGCAGCTGGAAATTCTAGACAGAGTATCCGAGACAGGAGGGACGCCGTTTCATTTGGCCGGCGGCACCGCTTTGGGCTTGATCCTCGGGCACCGAAAATCCGTCGACTTTGACTTTTTTTCAAACGCGGAATTCGATGTCGAAGAACTCTATCAGGAATGGAGCCGACGTCTGCCCGGTTTTCGCCGGACACGCCAGGCGCCCCAAACGCTTTTGGCCACATGGAAAACTGTTTCGGTGAGCTTCTTTCGCTATCGATATCCCGAAATCGCCCCTTTGATCCCAACACCGTGGAAGTTCGACCTGGTCGGCTTGGAAGACATCGCCGCCATGAAACTGGAGGCCGTCGGCGGGCGCGGAAGCCGAAAGGATTTCATCGACCTTTATTTTCTTTTGCAGGGGCATTTCACGTTGGAGGACGCGTTTCGCTTCTTCGAGCGGAAATTTAAAGGTACGGGCTACGATCCCTACCATCGACTGCGCAGTCTGTCTTACTTCGCTGAGGCCGACGGCCAGCCGATGCCTGAAATGTTCATGCCGGCGGAATGGACGAAGATTAAGGATTTCTTTTCGGCCGAGGTCCGCCGGATGTGGGGAAAACCGCTTCAGTAAACCCCGTTACGAATAAAACCGCGCTTTTCGTTTCTTTTCGTGGCGCTTCAGACGCGCTTTACTCTTGGCCGTTTTGCGCCGATTCCGACTCTTTTTCGTCTTTTTCATGATCGCCATGGGCGCTCTCTTACCGAATTAATAGACCACGCGCCAGAGAAAGAGTCCCTGAGCCGGGGCGGAAACGCCGCTCTTCTCTCTCCTTTTGGAGGCGAGGATATCAGGAATGTCCGAAGGTTTTCGCTTCCCCTGCCCTACTTCGACCAATGTTCCCACGATGTTCCGAACCATCTGCTTTAAGAAACCGTCGGCCGTGATCTCAAAATAGAGAAGCTCCAACGGCCCGCTCCCCCACACTGCTTCTCGAACAGTCCTTTCCGTGGTTTTGGTCTCCGTTCCCCGTGTCCTGAACGCGGCAAAGTCGTGTGTCCCGACCAGTTGTTTGGTCGCCTCCCTCATCGCCTCCAGGTCCAAGGCCTGGCGAACGTGCCACGTGTAGTTTCGCAAAAACACGAGCGGCTCGGCGCCGATCTGAAAGAAATAGCGATACGTCTTTTCTTTCGCTTCGGGGGCGTGAAACAAAAGTTCGGCCTCCTCGGAGCGGTAAACGCGGATATCGGGCGGCAGAAGCGTGTTGGTCCCGTCGACGAACGCCTCCACCGGAGTACGCGACGTTCGAAGTGAAAAACTGGCGACCTGTTGCCGGGCATGAACCCCGGCATCGGTCCGGCCGGCGGAAAAAAGCGTCACCTTTTCGTCGGCGATCTTGCCGAGCGCCCTTTCCAAAAGTCCGTGGATCGACGCCCCCTTCAGCTGCCGCTGCCAGCCGACGTACGCGGTCCCTTCGTATTGCACGTCGATCCGAATCGTCCGCCGGGTACCAGGAGGCGGACCGGGTCGAGGCCCTCTTCGCATCAGAACTCCACGCCGAGACCAGGCTGGACGATCCAGCCGCTGACGTCGAGACCTTTGCTGAATTGGTGCCGGTACGAGCCAAGCACTTCCAAGAAGAAATGCTCAATTCCCATCAGGTCCTGAAGATCGTTTCCGGAGACGAAACGTTCGAGCATCAGGCGAACGCCGCCCGTGACCGTTATAGCCTGCTTCGCGCCGTTTTCAGACGCCTGCGGTTCGTGGATGTCGAAATAGATCAGGTCGTAGCCGGCGCGCACGAACGGAACCGCCAACGGCCGCGCGCCGATTTCCACGTTGTATTGTGCGGAAAACTCCATCGGCACGAGTGTCAGGCGCGACTCTTCGCCGCTCTGCCGCCCGCTGCTGACACCCACCAGAGCGGCGTCTTCGGAAAAGAATCCCCCCTCGAATCCGAAATCGAACGAACCGGCCCGGACGCCAAACCGGAGCGTGTAGATTTCGTTCCCGCCGTTTCCGAAAAAGGAATTCACCAGATCATCTTGCGGCAGCCACCAACCGACGCGGAATTCGGTCGATGCTCGAACCGGTGGCACGCTTTCAGCGGAAGTCAGCGTCTCGGCCGAAACGGACCGCGTCGACGCCGCCGAACAAACGACCAGGAACATTATGGCGGCCGCCTCGCGGCGACGCGCCGGAACCGACAGGAGAAAAATCACGGAAAACAAAATCGGCGGAACCGCAGACGCCGCGCATCCGCCGGTTTCTCCGGACAGCTCTAAAATTCCGATCGTCTGTTCAGCGGTTTCGGACAGCGTCTCCGTGGGGGCGCTTTCGTTCCCGGATTGATCGACGACCGTCACGCGGACGAAAAGAGTCGTACCGTTGTCGATCGGCTGCAATGTGAGGGCTGAATCCGCGGTTTGTTCGACCCTCTGGGGTGAGGAGAGCGAGCCGAAGCCTCCTTCTGCGCCGTCGGTCGTGCCGAAATAGACGTTGTAATGGCTGATGTCCGCCTCCTCCACCTTGTCCCACGCGGCGAAGATTTTCTGATTTCCGAAGGATAAACGAAACCCGGTCGGGGCGGGAGGCGGCGTGTCTTTCACGACGTCGACCGCCGTCCTGCCGATCAACGTCCCGCTGTCCAAAAAGAGAGCCAACGTGTTGGAACCTTCTTCGAAGTTTTCGGATGGAATGGAGACTTCCGCTTCGATGTCCGCATCGAGGGAGGCGGAAGTCAAAAGCGAGCCGTTGGTTTTCGACACCCTTTCGTCGGTCGTCCCCGTATACCGGACGACGGATAGGGTTCCGGTGACATTCGACCGGACAAAGAGGGAAAAATTCCCCGTTCCTATGGAGCCGCTGGGCGCCGAAGTGACGGTCAAAAACGGCTGGTCGGTGACGACAGACACCGAAGCTCCGGCGTTGTTGAGGGCGTACAGGTATCCTTCGTCCGTCGAGGACGCTGCGAGTCCTCCCGGCGGAACATCGGGAACCGAATCAATCGTGGCGATCGGTTCGACCTTCGCCGCTCCACCGATATCCGCTGTATCCACGACCGAAAGCGTTCCCGCCGTGCGGTTCGCGGCGAACAGATACGCGGCGCCGGCCGAAGTATCTGCTAGAGAGCGGTTCACCTGCAATACGAGGGAACCGCTCGGCCCGTCGCCGACGACAATGGGATCGAGCGCGGTGGTCGAAGAATCCGCGTCGCTGATAAAGAGGTTGTTGTCGGTCTGAACCATGTTCACCATGAAAATTTCGCCGGGCGAAACGTTGTTCGAAAGAAAAGCGTAAGTCCCGCCCGAAGCAGCGCCCACATGAACGCCGCCAAAGGCTTGGGTCGTCGTCTGCGCTCCCAAATCGAGCTCCGCTCCCGCCTGAGAGAGTGCACTTGCCAGGAATGTCTTGAATTTTCCGTCGGAGCTGATGGCGGCCACCCTTCGGAAATCGGGGGAGAGGGATAGCGAGACGGGATCAAAACCGACGTCGATCCGATCTTGAGAACCGTTCTTCACCAGCTCGTCCGACGTGCGACTGAAATAATAAAGCGCACTCTGAGACCGGCTGGAAAGAACCAAGATGTCGGCGCCGCTGGAACCCGCCACCTCAAGGTTATCGAATGTCACCCCCGAAGTGCCGATCGAAATCGTCGTGGGGCTCGCGGGCGTCGACGGATCTTTGAGGTCGAACGAGAGGACGGAGTCCGCGGCATCGATGACGACATACAAAATTGTGCCGTCTTGGCTGAATGCAAGGTCCCTGGGGGTTCCGGAAAACTGAACGGTCGACTTTTCCGAGAAAGATAACGTGTCGACGACAACGAGCGAACCTCTGGATGAATCCAAAACGTAGATGTAACGGTCGGTCGGCCCGACCCGTGCCGCGAGTGGCTGAATCGACAGGGGAATGACTCCGGCGACCTTGTCCGGATAGGCCACGGCGTTTGCGCCAAGAAGGTAACATCCCGCAATAATAGGGAGAGTTCGGGTTCTGAAAAGCCGCATGGGATCGCGACGCATCATAGCACAACTATTTGATATACTTAGGTTATGACAAAGACCCGCCGATACACGTTGCCGATCATCCTTCTTTCTCTTTTTCTCGTCAGCTGCTCCGGCACACCGATCGCCACATTACGAGCCGCCGTCAGTTTTGCAGGGGACACCACCGGTGAGAATTCCGCCTCCGCCAATATCAATTTCACCAGTTTCACACAGCCGCCCGGTCCGAACGGAAACGATACGAATCTCCGAATGCTGTTTACGAATCCGGAGGGGGACACGATGCAGATTGTCCTGGCCCCCGTGGGCGGAACTTTTCCCACCAACACAAAATATGACCTGGACGGCGCGACCAACACGTTCGAGGCGTCGTTCACGGTGACCAGCGGGTCCGGCGCCCGCACCTATACGGTCTCAACGACGAACGGCTTTTTGAATCTTTACTCGGTGAATATCGTCGACGGTTATTTAAAAGGGATCAGCGCCGATTTTCGAATGAACTTCGACAGCGGCGGCGAGAGTGCGGGAACCGGTGACGGCACGATTAGTTACAGCAATTAATTAAATCAATTCTTTCGCGACAAAATGCTCGGCGATCTGAATCGCGTTGAGCGCGGCGCCCTTGCGGAGGTTGTCCGCAACCACCCATAAATTCAGGCAGTTTTTGCGCGACGAATCGGCGCGAATTCGGCCGACACAGACGGTGTCCTGGCCGACGGCATCGGCCAAAACCGGGTACCGGCGGGAGTTCCTGTCGTCGATCAAGCGAATGCTTTTCGCTTTGGACAAAACCGCGCGGGCCTCTTCGGGCGTGACGCTCTTTTTCGTCTCGACGTTGATGGAAACGGCATGGCCGTGGAACGTCGGCACGCGTACGGCCGTAACCGAGACGCCGATCGAGCTGTCCCCCAAAATCTTCTTCGTCTCCTCGCAGATCTTGATCTCTTCCCCCGTCTCCCCGCTCTCCGCAAAATCCCCGATGTGCGGGATCAGATTGAATGCGATCCGTTCCGGAAAAACCTCATTCTTCGTTTCACGATAATTAAAAAGATCCGTGACCTGCCGCGAAAGCTCTTCCATGGCCCTTCGTCCGGCCCCCGACGTGGATTGAAACGTGGAGACGACGATCCGACGGATGAGCGCGTGCTCGTGAAGAGGACCCAGAGCGACCGCCATTTGAATCGCCGCGCAATTCGGCACCGAAACGATGCGTCGTTCGGGGACTTGGTCCAACGTGTGAGCGTTCACCTCGGGCACCGCCAAAGGAACGTCGGCATCCATTCGAAAGGCGCTCGTGTTGTCGATGACGAGAGCGCCCGCGCGGGCGGCCACCGGAACGAATTCCCGGCTCACGGCCGCTCCGGCCGTGAAAAACACGAAATCGCTTCCGGCGAACAGTTCTGGAGCCAGGCGGCGCACCGCAATTTCTTCGCCGTTGAATTCGACCGTCTGGTTTTGGGAGCGCTCGGATGCGGCCAGGCGCAATGCTTTTAAAGGAAATTTTCGTGAGGAGAGAAGCGAAACCATCTCTCGCCCCACCACACCCGTGGCGCCGACGACCGAAAAAACGAAGCTCTTGGCCGCGCTTCTAGCCATGGTGGATCGCTCGAACGATATGGGTTGTGCGAACCGCCGTCAATGCCGCGGCCGGCGCTTAGGGTTCGCGCAAAAATAAGTTCCCACTTTGTGGGCGCCGAGCCCTTATAATCTCGATAACATGCGAAGGATGACTTCCCCCACGAACGAAAGACTCGCGGGCGAGAGCTTGTCGACCGTGTCTTGAGCCGTGTGCCAGTATTTTCCGGGTGAGGTGGTATCCCCGTACGTATAGTCCATCAAGTGAAGCGTCGGAATACCTGCGGAGATGAGCGGAATATGATCGTCGATCATCCCCGAAGGCGTGACGTCCAGAAGTTCGCTGTGGCCCAGATCCTCCACCACCTGCTTTAATTGTGCCCGCAAATTCGTATCGGAATTGAATTCATTCAGGAGACGCAGATCCGCGTCCCCAACCATGTCCACGACGAAGGCCGCCCGGATGTCCTTTCTTCCCTGCAAGGAACTTCCCAGCCGCCGGCTTCCGTACAAACTGTCGGCGTCGGTCCATTGAGCGATCGCCTCCTCCCCGTCCACGAAGTCGATTTCGACGTCAAACGGGAGTTTCCGTTTTTGAATCTCGGGTGTCAGCGCCACGAGAAGCGCAACCGAGGATGCGGCGTCGTTCGCACCGACAAAATCAAATCCGACAAATCGTTTGCTGTCGTAGTGGGCGACCAAAAGAACCTTTCGAATCCGCTGTTGACCGGGAATGACGTACGACAAGTTCACCATTTCGATCCTTCCGATCGGCGTGGGAGCCTGGAATCGATCGGATTGAAGCGCGAATCCCTGCTCGCTCACTTTGCGCGACAACCAATCGCGAACCTTTTGAATTCCCGCCGAGCCTGGAGGACGCGGCCCGATGCCCGTAATCACCTTCGTATATTCGATGGCATTTTCGCCGATGGCCGATACGGCGACTGTTTCTTCCCCCGCGCAGCGCGAAGCGGTGCAGATCAGTGCGATGGCCAGAAGCGTGAATCCCCTGCGCGCTCGGGAGCGAAAAAGCGGTCTCACGACCGCCGGAGCGGACGGACGTTTTCTCCCGTCGCTTCATCCTCGGATTTGGTGCCAGGAGGCGTCGGTAACGGTCCCGAAGCGAGGGAATCCAAGCGATCCAGCGCTTTTCGGACGCGGTGGCGGCGCTTGGCGCGCTCGAACGCCCGCACAGGCCGCGGCAATACGTATTGTTCGATCGGCCCGGACAAGAGATACGCGCAGCCCAAAAAGAAGAGCATCCACCAAGGCTTCGTCACCCAGATCATGAGACCCATCACCACAAGCACCAGGCTATAGAACGGGCGGCGATCCGTAAGGTGCAGTGTCTTAAAGCTTCGGTAAGGAATCGAGCTGACCATGAGGCCGGCCAGCGAAAACGTCATCACCAGGAGATAAACGTACACGTCGTCTTCAAAGAAAAGCGTGGTGTCGCCTTTCAGTTTGCCTTCCCAAATCAAAATGGCCGCCGAGACCATCATGGCCGCCATCGGAATGGGCAAACCCTGAAAGAATTTTTTCTCCACGCTGCCGGATTGCACGTTGAACCGGGCCAAACGCAGGGCTCCGCACGCGAGGTAAAGAAATGACCCGAGCCAGCCGATGCGCCCCATGGAACCGAGCGCCCAAATGTGAAGAACCACGGCCGGGGCGACGCCGAAGGAGACAAGATCGGAGAGGGAATCATATTCGGTCCCGAACCGTGAAGCGGTTCGCGTCCGCCTCGCAACGCGGCCGTCCAGGCCGTCGAACATGGCCGCCAAGAGAATCGCCCACGCGCACTCCGAAAAATCCTGCCTCCCCGCAAGCCCGAGGTTGATCGCGTTGATCACGGCGTAGAAACCGCACATCAGACTTGCCGTCGTAAAAAGATTGGGGAGCATGTAAACGCCCTGGCTTAGATCACTCATCGAAACCTCCCAATGACGCCGCTGCCGCCATGAACTTTGTCCCCCACGCGCACCAGGACGTCCGCGCCGTCCGGAAGATAAATGTCGCATCGGGAGCCGAAACGAATCAGGCCGAATCGTTCCCCTCGATTCACCGACTCTCCCGGGGCCAGTCGGCAGACAATTCGGCGCGCGATGAGGCCCGCGATTTGAACGAACATCACGGGCAAACCTCGGTCGGTGTCGATGAGGATCGCGCACTGTTCGTTGTCCAAGGACGCCTTTTCGGCAAACGCGGCGAGATATTTGCCCGGGTTGTATTGCACGCTTCGCACCCTTCCGGAACAGGGGCTCCGATTCACATGAACGTTGAACACCGACATAAAAACGGAAACCCGCGTCGCCTCACCGGCCAGTAGCCTCGGATACGATGTCCGCCGGACGTCGATCACTTTCCCGTCCGCGGGCGAAACGACGAGATTGGGATCGGACGGAACCGTCCGTTCGGGATCGCGGAAGAACCAGATCGTCCAGAGCGTCAGAAGACCCAACGGCAATCCCGCCCATTTTCCAAGAATTAAAACGCCGAGAATCGTCAGCAGAACGCCGACGCCGACAAACGGCAGGCCGTCGACACAAATTCCCGCGATTCTTTTGACACGTACATACCCGGAAGCCGGAAGGTCTCCTTCCGGCCGCATTTTTACGGCGGGGGCGATCAGAAAATTTACCTTACGGCGTGATGGCGAAGAATCTCCGCCATTCGATCCTTCCGATGCAGTTTCATGACTTGGAGCCGTTTGCGCTCCACCTGTTCCTCGGGCGTCAAGTACGGACGCCGGTCCATTTCCTCGAGTTGCTCGTCCAGGGAGCGGTGGTCTTTGAAGAGTTTCCGGAATTCATCATTCTTCTCAAGAAGTTCACTGACCACTGGATCCCGATCGTGATCGGAACGCACTAATTCTGCGCTCATGCGTCACCTCCTCTGAATGGGTTGATTTTGAAGGGCTCGGATCTCGAAAAGTATAGCACGTCGCTGTCGATCCCTACCGGCATTGTGGTGCGTTTGAACACCCTCTGTCAAACAAAGAAACCTCTGGACAGGAGTGCCTCACCGGCCGCTTTTCGCCCCAAAAAAGGGATACTTATTCTTTTAATTTCAAACATTTAGCTTTCAGTTTGGTGGTACGTGGCTTGCTGTAACTCCCTGTTGGAAAAGCTTTTTGGAGCCAAGTCATGAACGTTCAATGCGAAAGCTGCCGGCAGAGCTTTGAAACACCGGTAACGGAAGTCGGGCGCATCGAATACGCCCGATGCAAGAACGTCTTTCGCGTGAGGTACCGGTTTCGGACGCCCTGTCCCCACTGCAAACAGATCATTCAGCTGACTCCCCACGGCTCTCATTCCGCTTTGGGAATCCCTTGCAGCATCGCCACGGACGAACCGACCGAGGCGTTCAACGCTCCGCCGCCGGCCATTTCACCGGATGACCCGACGCTGCCGCGAACCTTGATGCCCGAACTCCCGAATTCACCTCCCCCCAAGGTGAACATCAAGACTCCGGAGGAGCCCCCGAAAAATCTTCGTTTTCGGCTCATCGAAAGTTTTAAGGGTCGACCGGCGCCGGTGCACGTCGCTCTTCGGCCGAGAAAACGGCCGCCTTTTCCGTTTCTTAAAATCCTTCTCCTCGTCATTATTTCGGTCAGCACGATTTTGACGATCGGCTTGACGATTCTCGCGTTCCAATCGGGGAAGGACAAAGCGGAGGTGATTCCCGCGACACCCGGGCCGGAAATTCCGCCTCCTCGCGAAAACATTCGGCCATCTAACCCGCTCCCCCAGGGCGGACCCGAAAACGACAGCGACGTCGTGGATGACTCTCCTCCCCCGAAGCCGGTCAAACCGACGATCAAATCGATTCCCGGCAAAAAGACGGCCGCACTTTACATCCCGAAAATCGAGAAAGTGACGTCGAGCTACGGCCTTCGACGCGATCCGTTCAACGAGGACCTGAAATTTCACGGCGGAATCGACATCGCCGCCGACGATCGTTCGGAAGTGAAAGCCGCTCTTGATGGAAGGGTCACGTATGTCGGCCCTAAGGGCGGGTATGGAAACGTCGTGATTCTCGACCACAAGGACGGCTACGAGACGCTTTACGGCCACCTCGCCAAGTCGTTGGTCAAAGAGGGGGCCAAAATAAAACAGGGAGATCTTTTGGGTTTAGTCGGGACGACGGGGAGGACGACAGGGCCCCATTTACATTTCGAGCTTCGTAAGGACGGCAGAAAAGTCGATCCTCTTCGCGCGAAGCTGATGGCCCGGAAGTCCTGACCAGACAACCGCCGATTTCAGTGTGGTCTTTGAGATATTCCTTCGCACGCCGAGCTCCCATCACGAATAGCGCCGTGGAGGCCGCATCCCCACGAGCACCGTCCATCGACAGCACCGTAACGGAAAGAAGGTCGTTTCGGACCGATTTTCCCGTTTCCGGGTTGAGAATATGCCCCGGCCGCTCGCTTTGGTTCGATGTGGAAATGTAACCTTCCAGCAGCTGTATGGGCGGAAGTTGAGCCTCGCTGGGCGGAGGGAGCGCTACGTTGAATTTCCATCGTTCACCGCTCCGCCTCCCGCCGAAAACGCCCGCATTTCCCCCCAAATCGACCAAGGCGGCTCTCGCCCCCGACTTTCGTAGAGGAATCAGGGCTTTTTCCAGCGCCCCTCCCTTGGCGATTCCGCCCAAGTCGATCCGGATTCCGCGTCGGCGGAACCGAAAACAGTTTTCGCCGGATTCAACGGATTCGTGCCCGCGATGAATCCCTTTCGGTGAAGAGCCCGCCGTCGGGTCGAAAGCACCTTCGGTTTCCTTCGCGATCTTCAACGCCAAACCGATCATCTCCCGCGTCTCGGCCGACACCGAAACACACCGGTTAAAACCCTCGCGATTAAGGACGGAGATCTCGCTGTCCGTCTTGTACAAGCTCATCAGACGATCCCAACGATCCACCACCGCATGCGCCTCTTGAACCGCCCGAAGCGCCTCGACCTCGGAGAGCCCGACGACTTCGACGCGCAAAAAAGTTCCCATCGTCGGCCAGACCCGCACCAGGGAGGGCGGCTCGGCTCGAAGGCAACCCATTAAGGGGACACACGACGTAACCCAAATTCGTATCCACCAATTCGGGTCCAGTCGCTTGTCCCCGTAATTCACAGCGAATGTTGTGCCAGTTTCACAACGCCACTCTCCCCATTTTGGGATTGACGCGCAGGCTCCTTGGGCCACCACATTTCCCGGAAAGGCACGGCCATCATGTAACCCAGGGCAAACGTCAGTACGATCATGTTTCCGATCTGAACGTACGAAAGGCCGGGATGAACAAAACGGACGAGCCAGGGCGCGGCAATCCCCAGGAGATAAGACGCGAACGCCGATACGATCACGATGCTTTTCGAGCGGTCTTTGAGACGCGTAAGCGTGAAAAGATGCGCCAAGATAAACAGCAAGATTCCCTGAATGAACAGGTGAGGATGACTGACGTCCCCTAATTCCTCTTTGGTTTTCGGAAAAAGCATCTTCGGCGAGGCCGGCCTTTCCACGTTCTCATTCCCGCGCACATATTCCGCCGCCACGCTGGGTTGGAAACTCGTTTTCGCATGAAACATTACAACGCTGAGGGCGATGGCGGCCGCCATCGCCAGATAAAAACAGGAGATCAAGAGCCGCGAACTCGCCGGAAGATACGAATAGTAAAAGTCGCGACGGGGATATTTCTGAGCGTAGATCGAACTCATGGATGGATTACCCTCACCGGTCCGTAGAACTCACGGGTGAATATCAGCGCGCGCCGTGTCGCCACCGCGACGGAATCCGAGGAGATCGTCGCGCCCGAAATGTGAATGATGTCCCGATGAATCCGAATCGGATCGTTCGGCGACTTTCCCTCGAACTGGCGCAAGAACCGCTTACGGCTGACTTCGCCGCCGCGCGATTCGCGATAGACCATTACCGCTATTTCTTTCACGGCCAACTCCGGCGTGATCGCGACCAAGATCGTGATCGGCCGGTACTTCCCTTTTTCGTTCATCACGAGTCCGTACCCGAACAGGGAGCCATTCTTGTCGACGGCCCGATGAAAAACCAGCGTCTGCTCTTCAAACGGGTGACCGATCTTCTGTTCTACGTTCCGTCGAATTTCCGGTGAAATCTCTTTCGTGTCGTTTTCGAACCGGGCGGCTTCGGGAAAGGTCTCCTTCAATGCTTGGTCCTCGGTAAGAAGAATCTGTTCCTTTCCGATCTCTTCCTCCGTCGGTGTCGGCTCCGCCTCGGCGCCGATCACTCGCGGCGCAAGAAACACCTGGGTCAGCGCAAGAAACAAGATCCACTGTCCCATCAAAAATACGTCGCGAACGAAAAAGCCAATTGACTCCCTTCGTCCAGCCCCGTCCCGTTCTCGTTCGCCGCGACACCGAAAAGCGCGTAATCGATCTTGAAGACGGTCTCGTCGATCGGCCGGAAATTGAGGCCGACGGTGAAACGATCGGTGTAGGTGTCCGCGGGCTGGGAACGCTCCGTCGCCAAGTCATATCGAACGACACCCGTGAAATGACTGTCGGGCACCGCCGAGAAAAGCCCGTGCAAGAATTTGTATTGAAGCTGGCCGTACAGACCCTGTTGGTTCACTCCCTTTTCGACCCACGCTTTGGCGTATTCCCCCAAAAGTTCGAACGCTCCGCGCGAATACGTCACGTCGACCGCCCCAATCGTCAGCCAGTCCTCCCCATTGTCGCTGTATGCGCCGGTATGGACGGAACCGCCGACCTCCAAACCGAGAAAAGGGCTGTAGGCGACACGCGACACCATGCTCTTGTCCCGGTTGTTGTCCGAACCGGCTCCGCCGCGGCCTTCCCGAAGATCCGTTCCGGCGGCGTTCACCGTATCGCCGTCAAAGCCGTTGACGACATAAATCTCGTAGCTCATGGCCGCTTCTTCCGTCGGATAGAAACTCCCGAAAAAACCGACCCCCGCCTCGGACAATGTCGTCGGAATGACATATCGATCGACCAACGGCCGATCGGTCAATTCATTGATCGGACCGTCGTGAACCAGGTTGAACCGGCCGAGAGGGTCGAGAATCAAACCGCCACGGAAATTCAGCCAATCCGTCATTCGAAAATCGAGCGTGACAAATTCGACCTTGATTTCCCCGTCCGTCTCTTCCGTCGGGTCTCCCGCGACGAAGCCGCCATGTTCGAATTCAATTTCGGCGGAAAGATGCAACCGGGGGTGGATCTCCCCGAAAATGAACGGCACAAAACGAGTCTGATCGAAAAACGTCTTGTCCGAACCGGTGTCAAACGTATTGAAAAACTGCGTGTCGAAATAACCGCCGAGAAAAGAACCCTTTCCGAACTTCACGACAAAGGGTTTGGAATAAAGCCCCCCGGTGGTCGTCGAAGGGGTGGATGCCTTGATCGGGGACGGTGTGGGTGTCACTTGGGGCTCCACCTCTTGCGCCCAAGTTTTGCCGCAAATCACAACGATCGCAGAAGCCGCCAACGAACCGATTGAATTACGCCGTCGCATGCCTTTCCTCTCCTTTTTTGGTTTTGGCCCCGCAACTTTGACAGAGGCCGTACAGCTCCATTTTGTGGGACCGAAGTTCGTAGCCGTACTGTTCGGCCACCTCATCCTGAAGCTTTTCGATTTCGGGCCTCTGGAACTCCACAATCTTGCCGCAGGAAGTGCAAATCAAATGATCGTGGTGCTCTTTGGGAATTTTTTCGTACGTCGTCGCCCCGGTTTCGAAGTTACGCCGCGCCGCCAAATTGGCCGCCACCAAGAGATTGAGTGTGCGGTAGACAGTGGCAATACCGATCTTGGGATTGACGCGCTGGACGGCCCCGTACAGCTCCTCGATGCCCACATGCTTCGACATTGAAAAGAACACGCGCGCCACCTGCTCCCGCCTTTTCGAGTGCCGGAGCCCTTGAACCGAGAGGTACCTTTCAAAATCATCCATCCAGCGCCGCATTTTGGATCACCGTCCTTTATTGATACGGCTTATCAATATCAACTGCAATGCGGCCGTCAAGTGCGATGAAAATGAATGGCTCTGTGTCTTTGGGGTACCCGCGAGGGTCTATAGGGGTGGCGCGGAAAACTCGGGACGTGCAATACGAATCAGGTCCCGAAGTTCTTCGGCGCACCGCTCGGCGTCGGCGTGAAGCTCACGCGCTTGAAGTTCCTTCATCAGTTCGCTAAGCGCATAAATTCGATCGCCCGCGAGCGTGCTCTGAAAAGCGATTTTTCGCATGATTCGGAATCGTTCTTGTTCGGCGTCGAAGCGCTCGCGGCGCATACCGAGGGTTCGGTAAACCGAAATCAGAAGCGTCGAGCACCAGACGGCCGCCGGACTCATCGGATACTGTGCGACGGCGAGTCTCGCCCAATACAGCGTGCCCCGGAGATCGCCCCCCCAAAACGAGCTCGAGGCTAAACCCGCCTGGGCCAGCGGGCGCAATGCCGGTATGCCCCGTTCCGCCAAACGTTCGAGGCAGCGTCTTCCGCGGGTTCGGGTTTTTTCGCGTTCGCAAAGCAACAGAGCCCGCCGAAGATCGGCAAGATCTTCGGGGTCGATATTGCAGGGTCCGAGCAGCTGCAGGAACTTCTCCATTAAAGGGGATTATATCGCGAACGCACCACAAGTTGATAGTTGACAAAGTGAAAAACCCTTGTCCTATCAAGGAATTGGCATGCCCCACCCCGCTATGGAGTCGGCCTGCGGCAGGGTCGGACGGAGGTCATCTCGGCGCGTCCATTCCCGATCCGGGTGATGATTTCACCGCACTCGTCGCCTCGCCATACGCGCGCGCCGTACTTCATCAGACGCTCCACGACTTCCGGCGATGGATGATGAAATCGATTCCCGAACCCCGCCGTAATGATTGCGTTGGAGGGATGCACCACGGCCAAAAAACCATCGGTCGAAGAGGTTCGGCTCCCATGATGCGGCACCTTAAGGAAATCGGCGTGCGACAGAACCTTGCGCCGAAGCAGATCCCTCTCGCCGTCGGCTTCCAAATCCGCCGCCATGAGCGCCCGGTACCCGTCGATATCCACGGTAACGATGAGCGAACGGTTGTTTTCGCTCTTCAAATGATCTGCCCGCTTCGGCGGATGAATCGGCGTGACCCGGACATCATCCAACGTAACGGCGGCGGTGTCGGCGCCCACCGTTTCCCAAGGAACGTTCCGCTTCAAGGCCACCGATCGCGACTCCAGGACCACCGGCGTCTCGGCGAAGCCGGCAAACCAGATTTTTCTCACGTCCGCTTGTTCGATGACGGATTTTGCGCCGCCGATGTGGTCGCTGTCGGCGTGAGTTAGAACCAAGAGGCTAATCGTTCGAACGTTGTGTTTCCGGAACCACGGAACCAGGATGCGATCCCCGGCGTCGAAGTCTTGCCCTCCCCCCGGCCCGGCGTCGACCAGAACTGTTTTTCCCGTACGCGAACGGATCAACGTGGCGTCGCCCTGCCCCACGTGGAAGACATGAATTTCGTCGACTCCTTTGTGCCGAAGCCATCCGTCGACGACCGGCGAATAAAGCGAAAGAAGAACGCCGGTCAGAGCCATCGCCGTATTCAGGAAAGCCGACTGAATCCTTTGTCCTTTCCACGCGAGAACAAGAATGAAAAGAACCGCATAACCTAAACAAGAAACTTCGGAGAAATAAGGAACCCAAAGATCGGACGCGGGCCAAGAGCCGATTCGTTCGACCCAAGGGATCCACAGATCCAGCCAGACGCCGAGAACGCACATCAAAAAATCTCCTAGCGGGCGGAACGGACCGCAGACAAACATGGCCAAAAATCCGAGCGGCGTCGCGATTCCTCCAAGCGTGGGAACGAAAATCAGATTCCCAAGCGGCGACCAGAGCGTGATCTGTGCGAAATGATAAAGCACGACGGGAAGAGTGGCGAAGATAGCTCCGAGCGTCGCAATTCCGAGCGAACGACACCCAAGTAAGATTCGATGGAGCGGGTCCGGTTTTTTCTTTGGCGGAGCCGGGAATAGCGCAACGCCCAACAGAATGCCGAGAACGGCCAAAAACGAAAGCTGCGCCGAGACATCGAACAGATAAAGGGGGGAGACCAAGAGAACGCCGAACGCCGCAGCCAACCATATCGCGAAAGGATCGCGCGAACGCCCGAACAAAAGGAGCAGGCCGCCCAGAAGAACGGCTGCAAGGGAACGCACCGTCGGAACGGGGAGATCGGTCAAAAGACAAAAGACCACGGCTCCGATGGCGCCCCCCATCGCTCGCGGAAACCAAATCGGCACTCGCGAAACGAGGAACACCGAACGGCTCCAAAGAAACCCCGCCAAGAGCGACCCGACCGCCGCCATCAACGCCACTTGAAATCCGGAGACCACCAAGATGTGGAGAATTCCCGCTCCTCGGAAGGCCCGTTCGAGACCCTTTGAGATATCTCCTCGATCGCCGAGAACCAAACTCTTGAAGAGCGCCGCATTGGAGTGGCTTAAAAAGAAATCGGCTCGCTCACTCGCCTGCCAACGAAGCCAATTCAGCATTTTCCAAAGCGGCGGCATCGATGTCGCCATCGGTACCCATCGCTGATCATCCGCAATCGCGCCGACGGCCCCGATCGACCGAGTCCGCGCGTATCGCTCGAAATCAAATTCCCGGTCGTTTCCGAAATTTCGAGGCGTCCGCAACCTCGCCCGGAAACGAAAGGACTCTCCCCGTTCGGGAGTTTCAAAGCCTCGCATCGAAAGGAGCGCGTGAATTTCCAACGGCTCCCAATTTCCATCGTTCTGCCATGAGTGAACCAAAGCGCGAAAGCGGTATCCGGCCTCGGAACGCTCCGGATAACTTTCCACGGTCGCGTCGTAGATTTGGGCCTCGGTGGCTTGGGGAGGCGCGGAAGAACCCGGTGCGTATCGAACGACATTTTGGTTATGAGCGCGCTCGGCGCCGATCAACATCGCCACAAATACAAGGAGAAAGGTTGTAACGAGACTCCTCTTTAAGAACCACGCACCTATCCCGAGCAGTAACAAAACAAACACCGCAATCAGGATCCACGTTCCGCCGATTCGATCGCTCAGCACAATGCCGAACGCATACGACACGCAATACGGAAGAATCGGCAGGCGGGAAAGAAAATCATTCTTCGGAGGCATCTTCGACCCGATGGAAAAAATCGAACAGCATCCGGGCCGCGGGCGCCGTCATTCCCTTTACAGCGGAGATCTCTTCGATCGACGCGGCTTGAATACGTTCCAAGCTACCCAAGGATTTTAAGAGCGCTCTTTGCCGTTTCGGGCCTACACCGGGTATCCGGGAGAGAATCGACTGCAACGTGGCCTTGTTTCGCGCTTTTCGGTGATGCGTAATTCCGAACCGGTGGGCCTCGTCTCGAACCCGTTGGAGAAGATGAAGGAGTGGATCCGACGGCGCGAAGATGAGCGGATTTTTTTGGCCCGGGAGAAAAACTCGTTCGGGAGCGTATTTCCGACCGCTGCGGGAGCGCAGCTCCTTTTCCTTGGCGAGCGACGCGAGGCTCAAATCCGAAATTCCGAGGTCACGGGCGACTTCGACGATCTGGCGAAGCTGTCCTTTTCCACCGTCCACCAGAACTAAATCGGGGCGGTCGTCCTCCGACATCGTCCGGAAACGGCGTTCGAACATTTCGTGCAGCATCGCAAAATCGTTGGACCCCTTGACGGTCCGGATGCCGTAATGGCGATACTTCGTCTTGTCGGCCTCCCCGTCGATAAATGTCACCCGTGAACCGACCGGCTGTGCCCCATGGAAATTGGAAATGTCGTAACCTTCGATCCGTTTCGGCAGTCGCGGCAAATGAAGTTTTCGCTGAAGATTCTCGAGAAGCTTTACATTCCGTTCGCTCCGTCGTTTCCGTTCGGCCAGAGAGGAAACGGCGTTTCGCTCCGAGAGGAGGAGCAGCCGGTGCGCCGTTCCCCGCTGAGGCTGGAGGATCTTCACCATTCTTCCGCACCGGTCGGCCAAAAGACTCTCAAAGATCGCGGCGTCCGATACGGAGTGTTGAACCAGAAGTTGCGGGGGAATTTCATGCCCCGGAAAATCGGATAAATAATATTGTTGAAGAAACGCCCGTGTAATTTCCGGAGCGGACGAAATCGGTTCGTTCACGAAAAACTCATCCGCGGAAATCAGCCGCCCGCGCCGGATCTTCAAGATCTTCACGAGCGTGGCGTCCTCATCCCCGGCCAGACCAATCGCGTCGGCGTCCCGTTCGTCCTTCCGCGATTCCACTTTTTGCGGCTCCAACGTCCCTTCCACGGCCAACATCCGATCGCGAAGCTGCGCCGCCTCTTCGTAAAGCTGGTCGGTCGACGCGGCGGTCATTTCCGACTTCAAGCGTTCGATGAGGGTCAGCTTGTCGCCCGCTAAAAAGAGCTTCGCCTGTTGGATCTGCCCGGCGTATTGATCCTCGCGAACCCATTTCACGCACGGGGCCGTGCACCGGCGGATCTGGTGCTGGAGACACGGACGGGTACGGCGGTCAAAAAACGAATCGGAACAGTCCCGAATCTGAAAAAGTTTCTGAATCAACTTCAGCGTCTGGCGAAGATCCGCGACGGACGAATAGGGCCCGAAGTACTCGCTTCCGTCGCGCACGATCTTTCGCGTGACGAACAATCTTGGAAAGGCGTGCCTCGTCAGCCGGAGACTCGCGTACGACTTGTCGTCGCGAAGCAGGATGTTGTATCGCGGCCGATGCGTCTTGATGAGGCTGTTTTCAAGAAGGAGGGCCTCTTTCTCGTTGTCGGTCAGAAGCCATTCGACCGTTTCGACTTGCGGGACGAGGATTTGAACCGATGGGCGCTCATCGCGGCCCGGAACGACGTATGCTTTGAGCCGGTCCCGCAGACGTTTGGCTTTTCCCACATAGAGGACGTTTTCCTCGGCGCCCTTGAGAAGATAGACGCCCGGTGATTGGGGGGCCCGCTCGATCTGCTCTGCGGCGTTCCGGTGCACCAGACGATGGGATCACCGGCTGGAGAAAAGACTGAACGACGGCGAACCGGCGGGGTCAATGCACTCGACGGAGTGGCGTGCGCCTTGGGCTTTCAAACGGAACCGTCTCCGGGGACTCGGTCGGCTCTTGAACTTCTCTTACGCGGGGAAGCCTCGGCGGAACGTAAAACTGCACATGGCGCCCTTTCCGCTTCTTGGCCTTGTACATCGCCATATCGGCCTTCGATATCAAATCATCGAGTCGTCGGCCGTCGCCGGGGCAGATCGAAATCCCGATGCTGATGTCGACGACCATTCTGCGCCCGCAGAACAGCACGGCATGCCGCACGGCGCGAAGCATCTCGCGAGCGACGCGTCCGGCATCGGATCTGTTTTCAATATTGCACAACATCGCGATAAATTCGTCGCCACCTACCCGTCCGACCACATCGCTGTGACGTACGGCTTCTTTCAGGCGCTCCGCAACCGACTGAAGAACATGGTCCCCGGCGGCATGCCCCCACTGATCGTTGATCTGCTTGAAACCGTCGAGATCGATGAATAGAACGGCCAATTTGGATCCCGAGCGCCCGGCGTTGGCCACCGCCTTTTCCAGATATTCCCCGAAGAGGTAGCGGTTCGGAAGATTGGTCAATTTGTCATGCGTCGCGAGGTAGTGCTCTTGCTCGCGCAGAAAATCAACTTCCAGGAGAAGGCGATTCCGCGCTATCGCGTAACGGATGGAGCGCGAAAGGTGCTCCGTATCCACTTCCTGTTTGAGCAGGTAATCTTGCGCTCCTTGCTTCACGGCCTCCATAGCGACCGATTCATCTTCGAGGGTTGTAACGATGATGACCGGCATGTGAGGGGCTTCTCTCTTGACACGCAGGAAGGTGTCCAGTCCTTCGTTGTCGGAGATCATGAGGTCTAGGATGATGAGATCGATCGAACGCTCCTGAAGGAGCTTGAGACCCTCGGCCAGCGAAGAAGCCCCGTAAAGGAGAAATTGATCGCTTAAGTGAAGAAAGTCGCACGCGGCCTTCCCCTTCCCGCAGCATGGCTCGATGGCTAGGATTGCCGGTCTTTCTTCCACGCGCCCTCTCTGGTTCTTATGGTTGACGTGAGTTTCTCATATGCCAAGCCGGAAATCCTGATGGGGATCAGGGAAATTTAACTTTCGTTGATAAATCGAAACGCCTGACCTAGAGTTTCCGCTTAAATTTTCCGGAGGATTCCTATGCACCCCTTGGACAAAGTCATCTCGAAGCGACATCTCCTGAAACACCCCTTCTACCAAAGATGGGTGGACGGGCGACTGACGATGAATGAACTTCGCGCATATGCAGCGAACTATTATCCGCACGTCTTGGCGTTCCCCACGTACGTGTCCGCCGTTCATTCGCGATGCGAGGACATCAAACAACGACAGGCGCTGCTCGAGAATTTGATCGAGGAAGAACGGGGGGAGGAAAATCATCCGGAACTTTGGCTTCGATTCGCCGAGGCTGTGGGCGCAACGCGCGAAGAAGTGAACCGGACCTCGCCGATCGCTGAATCCCATGAATTGGTCGAAACGTTCAGACGGCTGACACGCGAGAGCTTCGCATCCGGCCTGGGTGCGCTTTACGCCTACGAATCGCAGGTCCCGGACATCGCCCAACAGAAAATCTCAGGTCTGGAGAAATTCTACGGCGTCGAAAACGCCCGCGGACTCAAGTTTTTCGCCGTCCATCAAGAAGCGGATCAATGGCATTCCGCGACCGCTCGCGAAGCGATCGATCGATTGTCCGACGTGGAAAAAGAGCAAGCCTTGGAGGCCGCAAGAACGGCTTCGGAGGCGCTCTGGAACTTTCTGAGCGGCCTCGACCGGGCGAACGGTGTCGACTCCCGCGGCTGCGCATCCGCGGCATGAAAACGCTGACCGAGTACCTTTATTTTCATACCAAGAAGCACCGCGAATACATCCGAATCACGGACCCGGTCGAGGAGATCGTCCGGAAAAGCGGCGTGCACGAGGGGTTCGTCCTCGTTTCCGCGATGCACATCACGGCGGGTGTTTACGTCAATGACGCGGAAGACGGTTTAATCGCCGACATCGACGAATGGGTCGAGAAGCTGGCTCCGTTTCGTGAAAATTATCGCCACCATCGGACCGGGGAAACCAACGGGGACAGCCACTTGAAGAGTTTGCTGATCGGACATGAGGTCATCGTTCCGATTACAAAAGGGGAACTCGACCTGGGCACCTGGCAGCAGATTTACTACGCCGAGTTCGACGGCCGGCGGAAAAAGAGGCTGATTGTGAAAGTGATGGGGGAATGAACGTGGCCCGCCATACGCTCATCCTCTCACGCGAGCCGGGCGTTCTTGGGCGATCCGCCGGTCACGGGCACGCTCGTGGGCCGCGGCGGCTTTAATGAAGTTCGGGTGAAGACGAACGGCCTGGGCGTACGACTTCTCCGCCCGTGACCAATTGCCGAGATAAGCAAAAATCTCTCCCCGAAAGTATCGTAAGTGAGGATCGGCGGGCTCGTGTTGGATCGCATCTTCCAGTAGTTCAGAGGCGCGCTGCAGGTGTTCCTTCGGATCCTTCGTAAAGAGCGCCCATGCGAGATACCCTCGAAGACTCGAATCGTCCGGATACTGTTTGAGCGCGGCCTCGAGAAGGCGTACGGCCTCTTTCACTTTCCCCTGTTCCAGTGTTTGAACGCCGCGCAGAAGATATCGCTCGATATCAATCTGCGAGTCCCGGCCCGCCCCTGACGGTTTGCTGCCTCGGCGGGCATAGATCTGGCGTAAACCGGGATCCCTGAGCGTGTCATAGGCTAAGCGAATCCAGGAGGCGATTTGGGCGGCCTGTTCGCACGCCTCGGGATCTTCCAAATTTTCGATCAAAGTGGAGGAATAGGGCGCCGTGCACGCCACATAAGCCCGCATAAGCTCGGCCTCATTAGCCGTCGGACGAACGCCGAGAATCTCGTAAAAATCGAGAGATCGAAGGCGCTTGTGATCCTCTCGTATCCGCCGCTTGAGCGTCTCCATCGCCTGCTCGCTTAAAGCGGGGGCGGCGGCCTGTTTTCTTGATACACGGGCCGCGGTTTCCTTTGTAGGTTGCGCGAAGTCCAGCGCCGCCCATCCCGCCAGGATCAGAGCGAAAATATCCGGGAGCAGAAGATCGACCGACTCTTTAAATTCAGCGCTGATTTCCAACAACGATCGCGATTCGGCGATTAAACGAAGAAGTCGAAGAACGCGCGGCGGTATAGGAGCATCCGCGGAGGGCGAACTCACGCGGCGGATCCGACTCTCCGGCGCCAGGCCCATCCAGGAGCGAATCAGGGGCGGATCGTACCAGCGGCGAATCCCGGAAAAGAGGATATGGAACGTCCGAAGAGGAAAAATCGAGATCGAAGCGGGCCATTCGGTGACCGTGGAGAACATGAACTTGCCGTCGAACCAGGGAAACGTGTGGATCAGTTTCTCCTCATGATGTTCGATCAGCGCTTCGGCCAAGGCCGCGCCATCGATCCAGCCGTTCTTGATCAGCACTTCTCCGTAGCGCAGGTCACTTTCCCCGACCTCACGCATCGACGCCTCCCAAGCGTCCAGGGAGATTTTCTCCTTCTGAACAAGATAATATCCGAGCTTATCGGTGCGGCCGTTCGATTCGACAAAGATGGGCTGACCCTGTTTCAGATAAACGGACGTCTTCAATTCCCGAAATTCCAGGCGGAGCAATCCGGTGGCCCGCTTACGATGGAGGTCCAAGAGAATCTCGGGAACCAAGTAATGTCCCAGCGATCCGGAGAACGGAATTTCCTTCACCTGTCGCCGTTCAGGCGTGCAGCGGTGGACTTCCAGTCGGTGAAGGTATTGTTCAATCGCCGCTTTAGCCTCGGGGACCAGATCGACGAACTGCACGCCAACCCCGGGCGCCCGTCCCACTTCCAGCGCCTTTTGCGCACTCATCAGATAAGCGATTCGTCCCGTGACTTCGATGGGGTCCGGCACGCCGGGAATTTCGAGTTTGGCGCGGATCGGTGTGTTGGGCTTCAAATGGGTTTCCGTTGCTAAATACATCCCGCCTCGGCTCAGATTTTGGATGTATTCGGTGAGAAATGCCCCTTGGGATTCGAACGAAACCCGGTGATACACGTCGAAACGCTCCTCACTCGGTCGATGAGCTTCGGCCGCCTGCGAGCGCAACCGATGCACGAGCTGGAGATATTCGGCGGAGGCCGCAGCCAGGGAGATTCCCATCCCCCCGGGACATTCCACACCGTCGTCGATCCGTTTGGAGAGGCTCCAGACGACCGTCCCCTGAACGCTGACGACCTGCTTTCCGGAACCCACCGTCAGTGACAGCTCCGATCCCAGGCTTAAGATTCGATCGGATTGAACAAAGAGCCCTA
Source organism: Bdellovibrionota bacterium (assembly GCA_035292885.1). Taxonomy (NCBI): domain Bacteria; kingdom Pseudomonadati; phylum Bdellovibrionota; species Bdellovibrionota bacterium. The sequence goes on from DATDPG010000187.1 coordinate 31,686, forward strand.
CTTCCGAGAGATCGAGAATCACTCCACGCTGACTTACTCCGCCCACTTCGAAGCGGACCACCATCCGGTGTTTGATTCGTTTGGATCGTCGACGATCTTTTGACGCCGTCATGTCGGCATCATCCCGTCATCACGGAGCGCTTTTGAAGGCGCAAAATCTTGTCTCGAAGCTCGGCAGCCTGTTCGAATTCCAAGTTCTGGGCGGCCTTAAACATCTCTTTACGGAGCTTTTCCACCATCGACGTGACATTTTCAAGGGGAATATATTCCTCGGATGGCTCGGCGGCTTTCGCGAAATCCACGTAGTCGGCCTCATACACGGCCGCCATCGGCGAATGTATTATCCGCTCGATCGTCGCCGGCGTAATGTTGTTCTCTTGGTTGTAGCGAGCCTGTATCTCGCGCCGTCGTTGCGTTTCGTGGATCGCTTTTTGCATCGATTGCGTGACCTGATCCCCGTACATGATCACCCGCCCACGGACGTTTCGAGACGCCCGGCCGAAGGTCTGGATTAACGAAGTGATGGACCGGAGAAAACCTTCTTTGTCGGCATCCAAAATAGCCACAAGAGAAACCTCCGGAAGATCGAGCCCCTCGCGCAATAAGTTGATGCCGACCAACACGTCGAATTTCCCGAGGCGCAGGTCGCGAAGAATCTCCACCCGCTCGAGCGTATCGACGTCGGAGTGGAGATATTCCACTTTCACGTTCAGTTCCCGATAATAGTCCGTCAGATCCTCCGCCATTCGCTTGGTGAGCGTCGTCACCAGAACCCGTTCATTTCGCTCGACCCGTTTGCGTATCTCACCCAACAAATCGTCCACTTGTTGCGTGGCCGGGCGGACTTCGAGTTCCGGATCCGTAAGTCCGGTCGGTCGGATAATTTGCTCAATCACCTCCCCTTTCGTGCTCTTCAGTTCATAGGGTCCGGGCGTCGCCGATACGAACACGGTCCTCTTGGGAAATGCCTCGAACTCTTCAAACGTCATCGGGCGATTGTCCAGGGCGGAGGGGAGGCGAAAACCGTATTCCACCAATGTGCTCTTGCGGCTGCGGTCCCCTCGAAACATTCCGCCGATCTGAGGGATGGTGACGTGGCTTTCGTCGATGACGCAAACGAAATCTTTGGGGAAATAATCCAGGAGCGTCGGCGGCCGCTCGCCGGCGGCAGCCCCGGTCAGATGCCGGGTGTAATTTTCAATTCCCGAACAAAAGCCCATTTCCTCCATCATTTCGATATCGAACAGCGTGCGCTGCTCCAGACGCTGGGCCTCGAGCAATTTGTTTAAGCTTCGAAGCTCCTGCAATCGCCCGCGCAACTCGTCTTGGATACTCTGAATGGCCCGCCGGAGCTTGTCTTTTGGGGTCACGTAGTGAGTTCCGGGATAGACCGCCGCACTCGGCAATTCGCGAATTGACTGGCCGGTCAGCGGATCGAATTCCCTTATTTTCTCGATTTCATCGCCGAAAAAGGAAATCCGGAGGGCCCGTTTCTCTTCGTGCGACGGAAAGATCTCCACGACATCGCCCCGTACACGGAACGTGCTCCGCGTGAATTCATAGTCGTTTCGCTGGTACTGAACGTCGACCAGGCTGCGAAGAAGGGCGTCCCGTTCCATCTCCTCGCCGACGTTCATCGAAACCAATTGTGCCTTGTACTCCTCGGGACTGCCCAAGTTGTAGATGCAGGATACGGACGCGACGACGATCGTGTCGGGCCGCGTGAGAACGGACCTCGTCGCCGAGTGGCGCATCTTGTCGATTTCATCGTTGATTCGGGCGTCTTTCTCAATATACGTGTCGGTCGTCGGAACGTAGGCTTCAGGCTGATAATAGTCGTAGTAGCTGACGAAATATTCGACGGCGTTCTCCGGGAAAAAATTCCGGAATTCGTTGTAGAGTTGCGCCGCCAGCGTTTTGTTCGGAGCGATGATCAGAGCGGGCTTCCCCGTCTGAGCGATCATGTTCGCCACGGTGAACGTCTTGCCGGAACCGGTCACTCCGAGAAGAACTTGATACGGTTTGTTCTCACCGAGACCGGCCACCAGCGAATCAATCGCTTCCGGCTGATCCCCTTTCGGCACGAAATCGGTGGTAAGCCGAAAAGGGCTGTTCCCGTTATTCAACTTCTTTGGCGTCACTTAGTGTCCGATATCCGCCAGGTCGTGCCTTCCGGACTGTCTTCCACAATCACGCGCAGCGCCTTAAGTTCATCTCGAATTCGGTCGGCGCGTTGAAAGTCCTTCGTCCGCCTGGCTTCGGCCCGCTGGGCGATGAGCGATTCGATCTGGGGACGATCAAAATCCGCCTTCCCGGGAATCGACTGGAAGTACGATTGCGGGTCGTCCTGCAGGAGTCCCAGGACGTTGGCCAGGCGAATCACCGTGGCCCGGAGAGCCATGGCTTCCGCCACGGTTTCCGCTTTCTGCTGGAGCCGATTGGCTTCCTTTACGGCGTCGAAAAGCACGGCAATCGCTTTCGCCGTATTGAAATCGTCATCCATTGCTTCCCGGAACGGCCGGGCATATTTCTCGGCGGAAGAACCTTCCCGAACGTCTTCGGGTATCGCAAGCAGCACGCGGTACATTCGATCCAATCCCTTCGCCGCTTCTTCGACCGCACCGTCGAAAAAATCGATGGGCGAACGGTAATGGCTCGACAACAGGTAGAGGCGCAACGCTTCGGGATGGTACTTGGCCAATAAACTCTTGAGCGTGACGATATTTCCCAACGACTTCGACATCTTTTCTTTGTTCAGATTCACGAACCCGTTGTGAAGCCAGTATTTCGCAAACGGCTTTCCATGTGCGGATTCCGACTGAGCGATTTCGTTTTCGTGGTGCGGGAAAATCAGGTCCCGCCCGCCCGCGTGAATGTCGATCGACTCCCCCAGTAATTTTTCCGCCATCGCCGAGCATTCGATGTGCCAGCCCGGTCTTCCGGCGCCCCAAGGGGACGGCCAGGAGGGCTCACCCGGTTTGGCTCCCTTCCAGAGGGCGAAATCGAGGGGATCCTTTTTGTGCTCGCCCGGCTCCACACGAGCGCCGGCTTCTAAGTCCTCGACATCCTTTTTCGAGAGCTTTCCGTACGCTTCGAACGATGGAATCGAGAAATAAACATCGCCGCCCGCCGCATACGCCTTGCCTTTCTTCACCAGTTTTTCAACCATGCCGATAATTTCGGGCATCGTCTCCGACGCCAACGGCTCTTCGTCCGGTTCAAGCAATCCGAGCGCGGCCATGTCCTCGTGAAAAGATTTCGTGTACCTCGACGCCACGGCACCGAAAGGGAGTTTCTCCTCGTTTGATTTCCGAATGATCTTGTCGTCGACGTCCGTAATGTTCCGAACATATCGAACCGAAAGGCCGGAAAACCGAAGGTAACGAACGATTGCGTCGTACGAAATATAGGCGCGGCCATGGCCGATATGCGCGTGGTCGTACACGGTCGGACCGCACACGTACATCGTGACTTTTCCGGCCACGAGCGGCTCAAAAGGCTCGATTTTGCCGGAGAACGTATTCATTAGGCGGAGCACGGCCCTATGGTATCTGGATTTCATACCGAAAAAAACACGATGCGGTCGTGGTTTAAGAGCGCGGAGATTCGATCGTCCCGACAATTGTAGTAACAAGCCAATATCTCAGCTAAAACGTGGGGAATGCGGGCGCTGGCGGGACTAAATCCGGAGCAAGAAAAAGCGGTTAAACGCGTCGACCGCCATCTCTTGGTCGTGGCCGGCGCGGGTTCGGGGAAAACCCGCGTGTTGACGCACAAGATCGCCTATTTGATTGAAGAGTGCGGCATATCCCCCTCTTCGATCATTGCGATGACGTTTTCAAACAAAGCCGCGCAGGAGATGGCCGAGCGCGTCCGGCTCCTGCTCCCCACGTACGAGCAGCCTCGTTGGGTGGGAACGTTTCACTCCACGTGTCTCCGGATCTTAAAAGAATTTTCCGACCCCATCGGCCTTCCGCATCAGTTTTCGATCTACGACGAGACCGATCAGCTCGTCGCCGTCAAACGGGCCGTCACGGAACTCAATTACGACCCCAAACGGATCTCGCCGAAATTAATCCGGTATCACATTGACCGGGCCAAGAACGAAACGGGAGATGTTCTCAAATACCTCGTAGAACATTCGGGCCTTTCCAACCAGGCGCTTCATGTGGTGGAGCGCTATGAAAACCTGTTGCGGGAGAACAGCGCGCTCGACTTCGGATCGCTCCTTACCGAAATGGTCCGCGCGCTCCGCGACCATTCCGAAGTAGCCGAAACTCTTCGCCGACGCTGGCGGCACATCTTGATCGACGAGTACCAGGACACAAATCGAATCCAGAAAGAATTGGTCCATCTTCTGGCCGGAACGTCGGGAACGGTCTGCGCCGTGGGGGACGAAGATCAGTCGATTTACGGCTGGAGAGGCGCCCGAGTCGAAAACATTTTGGAATTCGAAGACGATTTCCCCGGCGCCGAGCTGATTAAATTGGAACAGAACTATCGTTCGACCAAGAAGATCCTGGCCGTCGCGAACCATGTGATTTCGAACAACATCGGCCGGCGGGGAAAACGGCTCTGGACGGAGAACGATGAAGGGGCGGCGGTCTCCTTTTATCACGCCCCGGACGACCACGCCGAAGCGGCTTTCGTCCTGGAAAAAATCGACGAAGCGGTCCGGGACGGAGCCGTGGAAGCGCGAAACGTGGCGATCTTTTACCGCACACACGTGCAATCCCGGCTTTTGGAAGAGGAGTGCCGCCGGCACAGTCAACCCTATGTCGTTTTCGGCGGCGTCCGGTTTTACGACCGCGCGGAAATCAAGGACACGTTGGCGTTTCTGAAATTGGCCCTCAATCCGATGGACATCGTCTCGTTCCTGCGCGTGATCAACACTCCTTCCAAAGGGATCGGCGAAAAAACCCTCGAACAGTTGGCCGCGGAGGCCCGGGAGAGAAAGCTTTCGCCCGTGGACACGATTCCACATTTTGGGGGCCGCGGCAAAGCCTCGGAAGCCCTGAAAGAATTCCACGCCTGGTTCACGCCCTTTCGGGACAAGGCGGCCACGCTTTCCCCGGCGGAAGCGGCGGATATCGTTCTGACGAAGAGCGGCTACATCAAAGCTCTGGAAAAAGAAGGAACGATCGAGGCGGAGGCGCGAATCGAGAATATCGAGGAGCTGCTCCGTTCCATGGAAGAATTCAGCGAAAACACGGGAGAAAATCTCGCCACCTATTTGGATCGTATATCCCTCTACTCGGATATGGATAAGTACGATCCAAACGCCGACCACGTGACGATGATGACGATGCACAATGCAAAAGGGCTGGAGTTCGATCTCGTTTTCGTCGTCGGTATGGAAGAGGGGATTTTCCCGCATCAGCGCTCGATTGACGAGGGGGACCCGAACGAAGTCGAGGAGGAACGCCGGCTCTGTTACGTGGCGATGACACGCGCCCGGAAACAGCTACTGCTGACCGCCGCGCACCGGCGCAGACTCTATCACTCAACGCAGTTCAACCCGGTGTCCCGGTTTATCGGCGAGATTCCCGCAAACTTGATCGTCGAAATTCAGGAACAAAACATAGACGCGCGGCCCGTTTACGGCTCCCAGCGTGTCCATCTCGGCGTTCTCCCGAAACGCAAAGTTCGAACCGCGCCGTTCGACGAGTTTCGGCAGGAGTCGTATGACGACGACTTCGGCACGGCCCGAGACGCTTGGGGAAAAGCGGCCCTGAAGGCCGAAGCAGGTTCCCCCTACGCACCCGGTACGCGGGTTCTTCATCCCGACTTCGGCGTGGGAACGATTCGAAAACGCGAAGGCAACGGCAACAACCTGAAATTGACGATTCAGTTCCAGCGGGCCGGTCTGAAGAAACTCATGTTAAATTATTGTTCACTGGAAGTGATCGACCGATGAAAGAACAGTGGATCTGCTCGGGTTGCGGGCACAAGTTCAAGCCGAATCCCTGGCAAGCCGATGTCCAATGCCCTCGCTGCGGATCGCTGGTCGATGAGCCTCCGCCGCCGGACGAGAGTGAGACGCCGACAAACGTCCGTCCGAAGAGAGATATTCCACGTCCTCCGCCCAAAGAACCTCCGATCCCGAACGAAATTCGCGAATTGGACGAGCTGAGTGCTTACGATTCCGTCCGCCCGGTCCTATCCAAAATGCCATCGCTCGGTTCCAAGACGGAGATCGCCCCGGAAGGTCAATTCGACAAATCTCCGCACCCATCGGAGAAAACCACGGTGGATTTGGGTGAGCCGGAGCCTCGGGAAGAAGGAACCGCCGTTCGCCCCCCGGATGCGCAAGCCGCGGGCGCACAAACGCCGCTTCCCGTGCAAGAAGGGTCCCCAAGAACGGAATTCGTCTTGCCGCCGTCGCCTGTACAAACTCTCGCCCATGCATTCGGACCGACGCTCATCGCCTGCGCCCTTTTTCTTGCCTGGGTGGTCTACGACAAAGTTTTTCGCCATACGCCGCCACCAACACAGCCCACGCCGGAGGCACCGGTGATGCAAACGAACGACGTGGAACCGCTTCTCCTGGAGGCGATTCGAGCGATTGAGGATGGCAACACCGACGGAGCCCGGCGGCTATTGGACGAGGCGATCCACAAGAATCCCCAATCCGCTCTGGCGCGCGAACTCAAAGATTGGCTGACGCCGTCCAGCGAACCCGAGAGCGCGCCTTCTTCACCCGCCCCCGAAGAATCGCCTCTCCCAGACTCCGACAGTTCGGCTCCGGAAGAATGATCCTTGTGAGTGATCTCTATGGGAACTCCAGGCTTGTTTCCAGGCGATGATTCAACTCCTCAAAAAGCACGCCCATTTCTCGCTTGGACGTTTCGATGGTCTCCGCCGCTTGCTTATCGATGTAATTGGTGAGGTCACACGCGTCGAGCCCCAAGCATCTGGACCAGGAGTTTCAAAAAACGCCCTTCCAGCCGGCCGGTGAGCATTCGATTTTTTCGTCCACAATGAATGCCACGAATTCCTGCTTTCTCCCTTCTCCTACGTCAGGGCGGCGGTTGTTGGCAAGACGTCTGAATCTGGTACTCTGCGCCGCCATGAAAAACCTTCTTCTTTTCTCGACGATCCTGGGATTTTCCACGACCTTCGCATTCGCTGTACAGACCTATCGGCCGAGCAACGACGCAAAAAAAGCGGCGCAGACCATTCAGGCCGACACGATTCTCGGCCCTACCCGTTTTTTGTCCAGCGATCTGCTGGAGGGGCGCGCGCCGGCTTCCAACGGCGACCATCTCGCTCAGCAATATATCGCCTCTCAGTTTGAGGCCGAAGGACTCAAGCCGGCGGGACCCAACGGTTCCTGGTTTCAAGAATTCGATCTGGTCGGCGTCACGTCAGGCGCACCCAAAATCATCCACTTTCAAAACAAATCTAAGACCTTGTCTCTAAAATATTCCACGGACTATATGGGCGTCTCCGGAATCCAAAGTGAAACAGCCAGTGTAAAAAGCGCCGAACTTGTCTTTGTCGGATACGGAATCGTCGCACCCGAGTATGGCTGGGATGATTTTAAGGACGTCGACGTCCGGGGAAAAATACTACTGATGATGAACAACGATCCTTCGTCGGACGACAAGCTGTTCGCCGGAAAGACGAGACTCTATTACGGCCGGTGGACGTACAAATATGAAATCGCCGCCGCGAAGGGGGCCGCGGGCGCCATCATCATTCATACGCATGAGTCCGCGGGTTACCCGTGGCAGGTCGTACAGACCTCCTGGGCCGGTGAACAGTTCGAACTTCCGCACGAAGGAGGCCCGACGACGGTCTTTAACGCATGGGCCACGGAAGATTCCGTGAAGAAACTTGTCGCGCTTTCGGGAAAGAACCTCGACGAACTTCGTGCGGCGGCCGAGAAAAAGGACTTTCGACCCGTGCCGCTGGGAACCACGTTTTCCGTTCAAATGAAGAACGTCCTTCACAAAACGAAGACGGCAAACGTCCTCGGCATTCTGACCGGATCCGACCCCGAACTTTCAAAAGAAGCGGTCGTTTACATGGCCCATCACGATCACCTCGGCAAAAAGGCTGGGGCCAAACCGGGAGAGGACACGATTTATAACGGCGCACTCGACAACGCGAGCGGCGTGGGGGCCCTTTTGGCGCTCGTCCGCGCATACAACTCTCTGTCCGAACGTCCACGAAGATCGATTCTCTTCGCCGCCGTAGGCGCCGAAGAGGCCGGGACGTTGGGATCCGAATATTTGGCGCACCGCCCTGTTATCGAACCGGGCCGCATGGCGGCCGTGATTAACATGGACGGCATTTCCATTTGGGGCGCTGCTTCCGACCTCACGATGGTCGGAAAAGGGAAATCGACGCTCGATACCGAAGTCGAATCGATCGCCAAAATGCAGGGCCGGATCGTTAAACCGGATCAATTCCCGGACCGGGGCTACTACTACCGATCGGATCATTTTAGTTTGGCCAAGATCGGGGTTCCGGCGGCTTACTTCGACGCGGGAATCGACATCCTCGGCAAACCGAAGGGTTGGGGAAAGGAACAGATCGAAAAGTGGGAGGACACGCACTATCACCAACCGAGCGATGAAGTCCGGCCGGACTGGGATTTGAGCGGCGCCGTCCAGGACATCCAGCTCAATTTTTATCTCGGCTACGAAGTCGCCCAGGCCAAGGAGATGCCACGCTGGAATCCGAACGATGAATTCGAGGCCGTGCGATTGGAAGCGTTGAAGAGAATCGCGACCCAGAAGGGAACCACGGTCCATAAGTAGCATGGGTCTTTCGTGCGGTATCGTGGGGCTTCCCAATGTCGGGAAGTCGACCCTCTTTAATGCTCTGTCGTCGGCTCGGGCGGAAGCGGCGAATTATCCGTTCTGCACGATCGATCCGAACGTGGGTATCGTACCGGTTCCGGATCCGCGGCTGGATCATATCGCCTCCGTCTTCAAACCGGAGAAAGTAACCCCCACCACTATTGAGTTTGTGGATATCGCGGGCCTCGTAAAAGGCGCGAGCAAAGGAGAAGGTCTCGGGAACCAGTTCCTCGGACATATTCGTGAAACGGACGCCATCATTCATATCGTCCGCTGTTTTGAAGATCCGAATGTCGTGCATGTGGAAGGGAGCGTCGATCCGAAACGCGATATCGAGACCATCGAAACCGAACTCTGCCTGGCCGATCTCGATACAGCTACAAAAGCCGCCGACCGCGCCCAAAAGGCTGCAAAATCGGCGGATAAGGCACTCGTGGCAAAGTCTGCCGCACTAACGGCCATACGGGATCACCTGGGAAAAGGCCTACCGGCCCGCTCCCTTCGATTGCCGGACGAAGGGATGGAAGCTTTTCGAGAGCTTCACCTCCTCACGGCGAAACCGGTCCTTTACGTCTGCAATGTCGGCGAATCGAGTGTCGGCAAACCGAATCCGTATGTCGATATCGTCCGAAAGATTGCGGAGACGGAAGGAGCCGACGTGGTGGAAGTCTCCGCCCGAGTGGAAGCGGAGATTTCAGAACTGTCGGTGGAAGAACGAAAAAGTTTCCTTCAGGATCTCGGCCTGACCGAGTCCGGCCTCGACCGGGTCATTCGCGCGGCCTATCACCTTCTCGGGCTCATGACGTTCTTTACGGCCGGACCGAAAGAATGCCGGGCCTGGACGATCAAGAAAGGGACGAAAGCTCCGCAAGCGGCCGGAACGATCCATTCCGATTTTGAGCGCGGATTCATCTGTGCCGAGATTTACCATTTCAACGATCTCGTCGAGCATAAAACCGAAGCCGCCGCTCGGGCGAAGGGCAAGATCCGATTGGAAGGAAAAGAGTACGTCATGAAAGACGGCGATCTCGTTTTCTTCCGGTTTAACGTATAAGAATTAAAGGGACACACGACTGGACCCGAATTCCGGTCTCCCGACCGAACAAGTCCTGGGGAACGCCATTGGCAAGGGCCACGAGGCCTTCACACATTACCTAAATTTCAAGATGAACTGGCGTGGATACTTGTGGCAAGGACGGTTTAGTTCCTTTCCCATGGACGAAGCTTATCTCCTGAGAGCCGCGCGATACACGGAACTTAACCCCGTTCGGGCGAAGCTGGTGGGAATTCCGCAGGACTACATCTGGAGCAGCGCCCGAGCGCACCTCGGTCTGAGCCACGACGATTTCGTGCGCACGGAGCCATTATTGCAGCGAGTTTCAAACTGGAACAACTTTCTTGCCGAGGGAACGGAGATGGCACTGGTCGAACTTCTTGGAAAACATCAACGCACAGGAAGACCTCTAGGTTCAAGTGAGTTTATCAAACGGCTCGAGAGCCAAACCGGGCGTTCGCTGCTAAAGAAGAAACCGGGCCCGAAACCGCTTACGATCACAACACTTGCCGAGTTTGGGTCCAGTCGTGTGTCCCCTTAATTGCCATGACACTTCTTGTATTTTTTCCCTGACCCACAGGGACAGGGATCGTTCCGGCCGACCTTCTCGCCTTGGCGGCGAATCGTTCCGGCGACGGCCACCTGCTTCTGGGCCTGAGGGTTCTCCTGAGCTTGAGCAACGGCTGCCGTTCCGGCGGCTTCCGGGTGGCTCAATGAAATCTGTTGCTGGCGCCGAGGGCGAAAAATCTTGAGCGCCTCTTGAGGCTCGCGCTGCGCCAACTGGACGTGAAACAGTCTTTCGAGCGTGGCTTCCTTGGTGCTGTAAATCATTTCGGAAAAAAGCTCGAAGCCCTTTTTCCGATAAACCACCAGAGGATCTTTTTGGGCATAACCCTCAAACCCGACCCCCTCTTTCAGATGGTCCATGTTGAGAAGATGGTCTTTCCAGAACGTGTCGATCATCCGAAGCTTGATTTCCCGTTCGAGCAATCGGGCGAACTCGGCACCGAACTCCCGTTCCCTTTCTTCGTGCCGAGCCTTGATTGCTGCAAGGAGCGCATCGCGTAACCCCTCTTGCGTTCGTGGAGAGAGCGTCGCAGCATCCACGGTCATCTTAATACCGAAGACCTTTCGGAGATTTTCCTCGATCCCCTTCCACTCCCAATCTTCCGGGGACTTGCCGTCGTGCGTGAAAGCCACGATCATCTCTTCGGCCACTTCCTGGATGTCCTGGCGGATGACGTCACGAATATCTTCCTTGCCCAGGATCTCCTTGCGCAGGGCATAGATGATCTTGCGCTGCTGATTCATGACGTCGTCGTACTTGAGAAGATGTTTGCGGATATCGAAATTATGCCCTTCGACCCGCCGCTGCGCCGATTCGATCGCCTTGGTCGTCCAGCTGTGCTCGATCGCCTCCCCCTCTTCCATGCCGAGCTTTTCCATCATCCCCTTCATCCGGTCGGTTCCGAAAATCCGCATGAGATCGTCTTCGAACGAGAGATAGAATCTCGATTCACCGGGGTCGCCTTGGCGACCGGAACGCCCGCGCAGCTGGTTATCGATCCGGCGAGCTTCGTGCCGTTCGGTCCCGACGATGAAGAGTCCGCCGTTTTGCGCCACGCCCGGCCCCAGAACAATGTCGGTGCCTCGCCCCGCCATGTTGGTGGCGATCGTGACCTGCGCGGGTTGGCCCGCGTCCTTCACGATTTCCGCTTCGCGCTCGTGATGTTTCGCGTTCAGCACGTTGTGGGGGATGCCGCTGCGCTTTAAATATTTCGACAGCCGCTCCGACTTCTCGATCGAGATCGTTCCGACCAGGGCCGGCTGTTTCTTCTCGTGTAGTTTCTTGATCTCCTCGACAATCGCTTCGAATTTTTCCTTTTCCGTGCGAAAGATAATGTCCGGATGATCGCTCCGGATCATCGGTTTGTCGGTCGGAATGACGACGACATCCAGATTGTAGATCTTGTGAAACTCCTCGGCCTCGGTGTCGGCGGTGCCGGTCATTCCGGCCAACTTCTCGAACATGCGGAAATAATTCTGAAACGTAATCGAGGCGAGCGTCTGGTTCTCGTTTTGAATCTTGACCCCTTCCTTGGCCTCGATCGCTTGGTGGAGGCCGTCGGACCAGCGCCTCCCCGGCATCAATCGACCGGTGAATTCATCGACGATGACGACTTCGCCGTCTTTGAGCATGTAGTCGACGTCCAGTTGATAAAGATGATGCGCCCGGAGGGCTTGATTCACGTGATGGAGCGTCTCCATCTGCTCCGGATCGTAGAGGTTGGTCACGCCCAGCGCTTTTTCGATATTGGGCATCCCCTCTTCCGTTAAAATCACCGTTTTCGCCTTCTCATCCACGGTGAAGTCACGTTCCTTCTTGAGCAACGGGATGATCCGATTCACGGAAACGTATTTGTCGGTCGATTCTTCCGTCGGTCCGGAGATGATCAGGGGGGTCCGAGCCTCGTCGACCAGGATCGAGTCGACCTCGTCGACGATCGCATAAAAAAGATTCCGCTGAACATAGTCCTCCAACCGAAACTTCATATTGTCGCGCAGATAGTCGAAGCCGAATTCGTTGTTCTGGCCGTACGTGACGTCGCAGTTGTAGGCCTCTTTCCGTTCTTCATCGTTCTTTTCGTGCACGATGACGCCGACGGTCAGACCGAGAAATCTGTAAATTTGGCCCATCCATTCGGCGTCGCGCCGGGCCAGATAATCATTGACCGTGACCAAATGAACGCCGCGACCCAGCAGAGCGTTTAAATAAACCGGAAGTGTGGCCACCAAAGTTTTTCCTTCGCCGGTCCGCATTTCGGCGATCTTGCCCTGGTGCAGAACCATGCCGCCGATCAATTGGACATCGAAATGGCGCATCCCGAGCGTTCGCCGGCTCGCTTCGCGGCAAACGGCGAACGCCTCCGGCAAAATAAGTTCCAACATCGCTTTCTGCCGGGCCGGATCGCTTTCTTTCGCCAGGCGGGCGCGAAATTCGTCCGTCTTTTCGCGAAGGGACCGGTCTGAAAGCACTCGTATCCCCGGCTCCAGTGCGTTGATCTGATCGACGACCGGCTGCAGCTTCCGGATATCCCGTTCGTGCTTCGTACCGAAAAGTTTCTTAGCGACGGCTGTAATCATGCTGGTATCGTGACACCGCGTGGCATACTAACAGATAAAAGAAAAATTCGACGCTAGTTGAGAATATACCGCGAAGGATTGACCGGGATACCGTTGACGTGGATTTCGTAATGGAGATGCGGGCCGGTGGCCCGGCCCGTGCTTCCGATCATCGAAATCACGTCGCCGCGCCGCACACGCTGTCCCGGCTTCACCATAACCTCCGAATTATGCCCGTAGCGCGTAACTACCCCATAACCGTGATTGATGATGACGACCTTGCCGTAGTGCGGATCGGTGATGGCTTGAGTCACAATCCCGTCCGCCGCGGCCGTGACCTTCGTTCCGACCGGCGCCGCAATATCAAGACCCGCATGCAACTGCCGAATTCCGGTGAACGGCGAAACGCGGTAACCGAACTGTGAAGTCAACCATCCCTGCGCCGGCCAGATCGATGGCGTGGACGACAACAGCGAATCCTGGTCCTTTAGGAGTTCGTAAAGTTCCTGAAGACTTTGCTCCTGTAACGTCGCCCGCGAGTGCAGATCGTCCACGGAGAGTTCAAGCGACCGCATACGAAACTTCGTACTCGCCGGAACACCTTCCGCCGAAGCGACAAGGGTTCCATCCAGCTGAGTTTCGCCGCCACCCAATGCCTGCTCATCTTCCGGTGTAATCGGGCCGATGCCTTCAAGGTGCGTGGGCTTCGCATCGATGCGGGCCAAAACCCGAAGTTTCCGCTCAAAGTTTTGAACTCGGACGATCGTCGCATCGGCCGTGCTGATTTTGTTTTGAAGCCGCTGAATTTCACCTTCCAGATATTGGCTCTTCAGCACCGCTTCCTGGAATTCCCCCTGTTTGGCGACGTAACGGAGCGTCATGAACGTCGTGAAAATTCCAACCACGACCAAACTTGCGGCCAGCCCCAGCGCCCACCGAACGGCGCGCACGGGGACGATCCATTTCCGGACGTGCGAACTCCGCTCGGGAATGAGCATGAATGTATAAAAGCGATTCGCCACGATGATTCTGTCTGCTTCGTTTAGATTTTCGGGCCGATGAGGGCTCCAGGTATTTTACCCGAGTTTTCGCCGTGATCCTATCGACGAAAGTTGGGCAGTCAAACAATTTTCTGGAAAAAAACCTTCCCTTTCCGGGAGGATGAAATGGAAACCGAAGTTTACGTTTTCACCGGTCCCTGCACTTCGGCGATCTTGAGTACGATCAACGTGATGTTATCGTCACCACCCCGCTGATTGGCGAGGTCAACCAAGCCTCGGGCCGCCTGTTCCGGTTCACTGTCGACCATGAGGTTCTGCATTTCGTGGTCGGCCACCATATTCGAAAGCCCGTCCGAACAAAGTAGGTAATAGTCCCCCGGCTGGACGGTCCAGACGACTGTATCGATCTCGACCTCCTCCTGAACTCCCACGGATCGAGTAATGATGTTCTTGAGTTGGTGAGTGCGGGCTTCCTCTTCCGTAATTAAGCCGCTCTTTAGTTGCTCGTGAACCAAGGAGTGGTCCTCTGTAATCTGCGAAATCTTCCGACCGCGAACGCAGTAAGCCCGGCTATCCCCCACGTGGGCGATGAACGCTTTGTCTTGAAGAAACAGCATGACCGTTGCGGTCGTTCCCATGCCCCGCAATTCGGGCTCTTCCGCCGCTCGGCGGACAATGACGCTCCCGGCTCGGGCGATGGCATCTCGAAGCCGATCTTGCTCGTGGCCCTCGTCTTCGTTTTCTTCGGTGTCGAGATATGTTTTTTCGGGAACGTTGGATTTTTGCCGGTCTTCCCCCTTCAGAATTTCTTCCACCGTGGATACGGCGATCTTGCTGGCGAATTCGCCGCCGGCATGTCCCCCCATTCCGTCGGCCACGACGTAAAGCTTCAGCTTGTCGTTAACCAGGTAACTGTCTTCGTTTCGCTGCCGCTTCCGGCCGATATCCGTAATTCCACACGAAATAATCTTCATGGTTCCGAGTTCCGCTGGTTGAGGGAGGGTACCCTATCCAACCCGTCCACAGGCGTCAAAATCCCCGCCAGGCCGCTGTTGAGAATACCCCAAACTTCCTCCTGAAGCTTGTCCTTCCGCGCCAAGCCGTAATTCCCACTATTTATAGGTTCGAAAAAGCGCACTTTTATCGTTCGCGAACGGATTTTGGCCGAGCCTTTGGGAAGAACATCAAAGCTCCCTTGAATCATGACGGGAAGGATCGAAGCGCCTGTTTCGGCCGCCAGGTGAAACGCCCCTCGCTTAAACGGTTGGAGTTTGCCGTCGCGGGACCGGGTGCCCTCCGGAAACATCACGACCGATTTTCCCTGTCGGACTTTCTCGGCGACAACACCCATACTTTGAATCGCCTTCTCGCGGTGACTGCGGTCAAGACTGATGAAACCGGCACGTTTCATCGCGAACCCGAGCAGGGGAATTCGAAACAGTTCCTTTTTTGCCACCCAAAGAAACGGAAATGGAAGCACCGCCGAGATGACCAAGATATCGGCCTGCCCCTGATGATTCGCCACGACGACATACGGACCCTTATCCTTAACATTCTCCAGTCCACTGATCTCAATGCGGAGCCCTGCAATGGCCAGGCACCATCGAGCCCAGCAGCCCATGCTCCAGTGCAAATATCGACCGTCTCGGTCGAACACCAAGACGAAAATCGAAAGGAGGCTTCCGATAACCGTGGCAACAATGCCTAACGCCCACTTAACGAGTGAGGATAGGTCGATCATGGTTGGGGGAGGTTCCGCGGCGCAACAACTCACCGGCGTAATCGCGCGTCTTGGGTGTGATTTCGATCCCTCCGATCATACGCGCCAGTTCATCCTCGCGATGTTCTTTCGCCAGAAACTTGACGTTTCCGACTGTGCGGCCGGTGTGCATTTTCTTCTCCACACGAAGATGTGCGTCCGCATAGCAGGCGATCTGTGCGAGGTGCGTCACGCAGAACACCTGCCGTCCCTGGGCTAAACGGTGAAGTTGAATTCCCACTCTCTCGGCCGTTTCCCCGCCGATGCCCGTGTCGACCTCGTCGAAAACAAACGTGATGTCAGCCGTCTTTTGTTCTTGAAGAGCGATTCCTTTGATGGCCAGAAGGACGCGAGACAATTCACCACCGGAAACGATTTTCGACAGCGGTCGAAATCCTTCACCACGGTTCGGCGCCAACTCGAAACGAATACTTTCAGTTCCTTCGCTCGAAAAGAACTTGTCTCCCTCTTTCACCACCGAACCTCCCGTATTGGGTTCGATGATTCGCGCGGCCAGCTCGGCCGAAGGCATGCCCAGTTGCCGAAGTTCCCGTGTCACCTGTTCCGAGAACTGCCGGGCGGTTTTTTTTCGAACCGCCGTTAACTTCGAGGCGGCCTGAATCAACGCCTCAATGTTTTCTTTTCGATCTCGAAGAAGGTTCGATTCCGCCAACTCAAAGTTTTCGACGGCGCCCAGTCGTTGAACCGCCCGCTCCCGCTCGGCAATAGCGATCTCAATCGAACCATATTTCCGCGCCAGCCGTTGCAACAGGGCGAGCCGCTCGTTAATTCGCTCGATCTCTTCCGGTTCGAATCCGAGCCGGCGACCGTACTTTGAAACCTGCGCACTCACATCCCGAATTCGGGATTCCAGCAACGCCAACTCTTCCGCAAGCGGTTCCAATGTGGGATCGAGTCTCGCGCAATCCCGAAGCGTCGTCGCTGCTTGCCCCATTCGAGAGAGAATTCCTTCGTCTCCATCGATCCAGCCCTCCACTGACGTCGCCGCTCGCATCAGTTTTTCAGCGTGGGCGAGCCTCCGATGGAGGGTTTCCAATTCTTCTTGTTCACCTGTTTTCAACTGAGCCGCGGTCAGTTCCTTCACCTGAAATTCTAGAAAGTCGCGCTGTTTTGCCCCCTCTTCTTTGTCCCGTTGAAGTCTCTCCAGGTTTTGGTCTACGGCGAGAACAGCCGCGAATGCCGCGCGATAATCTTCGCGCGCGGCACCGTGACCGCCGAACTGGTCCAGGAGTTCGACGTGCGTCGACTCATCCAAGAGCCTCTGCTGACCGTGCTGGCTGCTCACGTCAATCCATCCCGTAGCCAACTGGGCCAGGCCGTTGACCGTCCAGGGCGATTCGTTCACGTACGCCCGGCTTCGACCGTCGGCACCGATCGTCCGGCGAACGATGACGGTTCCATCCGGAGACGAAACTCCGGCATCCTTTAATATTGGCCAAATCGGCGACGTCTTGGAAATTTCAAGCACTCCCTCGACCACGGCCATGACTTCGCCGGCCCGGACATCCTCCGCGGACGCCCGTTGCCCCGCAAGAAGAGAGAGCGCATCCATAAGTATGGATTTTCCCGCCCCCGTCTCACCCGTCAGGACATTGAAACCGCTGGAAAAAGTGACCGAAATCTCAGGGAGAATCGCCAAATTTCGGATCCGTAGCTCGCGCAACATACAACCCTTCTTTGGCTAACATGAAACGAAAGGGGTGTCGAATGTCCCCCGTCAACCTTTGACGACCGTCCGTCCCCCGCATAGACATGGATCCGTGCAAGCACGTATCACTATATTAGGCGGTGGAAGCTGGGGGACCGCTCTAGCGGAAGTTCAATCCCGCGCCGGCCACGCAGTCGTTCTTTGGGATCGAAACGAAACTCGGTCGAGGCAGGTTCAGCGAACGCGAATCAATGCAGCCTATTACCCCAACCTGGAACTTCACTCGGGAATCCGGATCGAGCTTTCGTTAATCAAGGCCCTGAGCGACGCGGATGTAATTCTCCTTGCCGTTCCTTCGCATACGGTTCGAGATCTCTTATCCAAAATAAAGTCCAGCCTCCCTCCCGAAACATTTCTCGTCTGCGCGGCCAAGGGCCTCGAAGCCGACACGTTGGACACGCTGTCCATCGTGGCTTCCGAGGTGTTGGGACAAACCTGGGTGCAGAACCATTATTGCGTGCTCTCCGGGCCCAGCTTCGCTCGGGAAGTTATTCGAAAGATCCCGACCGCTCTAACCGTGGCCGCGAACGACATCGGCACGGCGAGATCGGTGCAGGAAATTTGTCACACCGATACGTTCCAGCTTTTCGCCAGCGACGACGTAATCGGAGTCGAGCTGGCGGGCGCCTTGAAAAACGTCGTGGCCATCGCCGCGGGCGCGTCCGACGGCCTCGGGTTCGGCTTGAACGCCCGGGCCGCGCTGATTACGCGGGCGTTGGCGGAAATCACGCGAATCGGCGTCAAGAAGGGCGCGCACCCCCTCACCTTTTCGGGACTGTCGGGCCTTGGAGATCTGCTTCTTACATGCACGGGAGATCTCTCGCGAAATCGGCAAGTCGGTCTCAAGCTCGCCCAAGGGAAACCGCTCAAGACGATCCTCCGCGAAATAGGCCAGGTGGCCGAAGGGATCCGCACGGCCAAGGCGGCCCATCGCCTGGCTCAAGAAATGAAGGTCGCCGCTCCGATTTTGGAGGAGATCTACCTGACACTCTATGACCGGAAACCTTTGCGCCAGGCTGTGGCCGACCTCCTCGCGCGCGCACCGGAAGAAGAACGAGGTTAATCCGCACATGAATCTTACTCGGCAAAAAGCATGGGAACATCTCTGCGAATGGACGGAAACCGACTCCCTACGAAAACATGCCCGCGCCGTCGAAATCGTCATGCGGAAGGCGGCACACCGTTATGGAAGCGGTTCCCTGGATGAAGAAATGTGGGGAGTCGCGGGAATGCTGCACGATGCCGACTACGAAAGATGGCCCGCCGAACATCCGAACAAAATCGTCGCTTGGCTGCGCGACCAAAACGAACCGGAGATCGCTCATGCGGTTTCGGCTCACTATACGAAATGGAACGTCGCTTACGAATCTCCGATGGATAAAGCGCTCCTCGCCTGTGACGAACTGACCGGATTCGTCGTGGCCTGTTGCCTCGTCCGGCCCGAGGGGGTTCGAACGCTGGAGGCGTCGAGCGTTCGAAAAAAACTCAAAGACCGCGCGTTTGCGGCGAAGGTAGAACGGGAAGAGATTCGGAAGGGAACGGAACTCTTGGGCGTCGATCCGGCCGAGCACATTCAATTCGTCGTCGACGCGCTGAAGCCATTCGGCGACGAACTGGGGATTCAGGGGTCGGTCCTAAAGTAACTTGGCCCAGCCGGCTGCGGAGAGCTGGAGGAGAATCCCGGTCGATGTGGCCGATGTTCCGTCGGCTCCCACGGCCAAGGCAGCCGTAGACGATAACGATAATATTCCGTTCAGCTGAAAATCGGTCTCCGCGGGATTGGTTTGTTTGGTCCAGGTCGATCCGTCATACGAGAGGATTACGCCCTCCTTCCCGACGGCAAAGACCTGTGATCCGGACGTTCCGTGAACGGCGAGAAGATCCAACGACGTCGGGCTCGTCTGCTTGTCCCACGCACCGTTTGTACCGGCCGCCCGATGAAGAATCGTTCCCGCGTTTCCCACGGCGAAGAATTCGCCGCCGAGAGCGTCTCCCCACACGGCGTTCAGCGTGGCGTCCAGAATTCCCGTACCACTAACATCGACAGAGTCCCAATTGATTCCATTCGACTGCAGAACGGTCGCACGTCCGCCGACCGCCACGAAGAATGCCTGCGAATTCGTGCCGGCGATTCCCATAAGATGTTCTGTCGTCCCCGATGTTTGCGCTGTCCAGGATATACCGTCAAAGAAGAGAATCGTTCCTTCGTTTCCCACGGCGTACACTTTGCTTTTGTCCGTACCGAATACGGCATTCAGGTCTACCGTGGTCCCGGAAGTTTCCGACGTGAGGGCCGTGCCGTCGTACTTCACTATAGTTCCGCCGGGACCGACAAACCAAACGTTCGTCTCCAATGTCGACTGCCGGTCGCAATGGGCCGATCGGATGTCCACTTTGGTGCCGTCGAGAACGGTGAATGTGGATCCGTCCGAAGACGTCAGCAATTTTCCGCCGTTGCTCCCCGCATAAAGAACCCCCGAAAGGGTCTGACAGATGGAGGAGAGTGGATTCTCCAAGAGGGAGTTCGGTTCCGTTCCGGCACCTCCGGGCGGAAGTAAGTCAGCACCCCCTCCGGACGAGCCCCCGCCGCCTCCTCCGCTGGAGGTGCTGCTGACGGGACATCCGCTAAAAAGAAACAACGTAAGAAACAACGCTATGGAGACGGCTACCTTTTGACCCATGGACATAGATTAGCACGGCGATCCGCCGAATCGAATAAACCGACGATACATTCAACCTCGATCTTGAATCCGGGTCTAAGTTAGAATGCGCTCCGACACCCGTGAATCCTCCTCCCCATGACTGGTATATCGCATGCCGCTCGGATCGGCTTCGGCATCGTCCGCTGCCGATAACGATTCACGGTCAGCGGCTCGCCCTTTTTCGAACGGCGGAGGGAGTGCCCGCGGCCCTGTCCGACCGATGCGCCCATCGGAATGCGCCGCTTTCATTGGGCCGCATCCAAGGCAACCACATTCAATGCGGGTACCACGGGTGGGAATTTGATCGTTCGGGCAGCTGCCGCAAAATTCCGGGCCTTGCGGACATCGCCGGCACCAAGGGAAGAGACGTCCCTTCTTTTCGAGTCGCCGAACAGCAAGGTTACGTTTGGGTGCATTTGGGTCCGACGGAGGCTCCAAGCTCATCCCCGTTTCGATTCCCGGATATGGGAGACTCGAGTTACGGCTTAATTCGGTACCGGACCGTTTTCGACGCCCCCGCTTTTTATATTCTCGAAAATTTTCTGGATGTGCCGCATACCGCCTTTCTTCATCGCGGGCTGTTTCGCACCTCCGCAGGCCGAGCGATTTCCGTCACCGTCCGGCGCCTTTCCGATCGAGTGGAAGCGCGATACAAAGGCGAGCCCAAGCCAACGGGATTGATCGGTTCCCTTCTGGCTTCCGGAACCGGCGAAGTCACCCATGTCGACCGATTCTTTTCACCTTCGATTTCACAAATTGAGTACCGACTGGGCGAAAGTCACATCATCGAAACGACGGCGCTGACGCCCGAAAACGAGGGAAGAACCCGGCTCTTTATGGAAATCGTTTTTCGACTTCGGATTCCGAAAACTTTGGCCTTCCTCTTGGCGGGGCCGGTTCTATTTGGAATTCTTCGGCAGGACGCTCGGATCGTTTCCAGGCAGTATGAAAACGTACGCCGGTTCGGCGAGGAGAAATTTTCTTTCACGCCGATCGATGTTCTCGGACCGCATATTCTTGCGCTGTGGAAAAGTCAGACAAATGAGCGACTCTCGGCCGCCGCTTCGCAAATCGAACAGAGGTTGGAGATCGTCCTCTAAAAAATATGTCGCTATCTAGTAAAGAACGTGAACGTCTTGCCGAACATGAAGCGACGTACTGGTGGCATGTCGCCAAACGGAAATATTTTCGGGCACTCTTAGACCGCTTTCCCGTCGTGCTTTCCGCGAAAAGCCGGGTGTTGGATATCGGCGCCGCCGGAGGAAAAACACGCGAGCTTCTCCCTTCCGGAGCCCGTTTCTATCTTGTCGAACCGGAACTTCACCCTGCTTTTCGCTCGGTACCCGAGCTTCTGAAGATTGTGGCTCGCGGCGAAGCGCTTCCCTTTCGCCCTTCTTCATTCGATCTCGTCATCGCTGCGGACGTACTGGAACATGTAAAGGAGGACGAACGGATGGCCCGGGAGATCCGCCGTACGTTGGCGATGACGGGGTGGTTCCTGCTTTCGGTTCCCGCGTATCCGAGCCTGTTTTCCGCCAATGACGAGGCTTTGGGGCATTACCGCCGCTACACGACTGCCGGGCTCCGCAGGCTCCTCAGGGACTCCGGCTTTGTGATTCACTTTTCGTCGGCACTGTTCATGAGCCTGTTGCCCGCAGTCATTCTCCGGCGCATTCTAACCCCTGCTGGATCCCCTCAGCCGATCAGCAGTTATATCGAGGGACCGAACTGGTTCAACCGATGTGTCATTCGTTGGTTTGACTTGGAAGCAAAGTTGATTTCAAAATTTCGGCTTCCGCTCGGTTCGTCGCTCTGCGTTCTCGCGAAGCGTGATTTCTCAACGGTGCAGCCAACGAATCCGTAACGTATCCCAAAATATTCGTAGGCTGTCGCGAATTGGCTTGACGCGGCTTTGCGGGATGTGGCGCCACCGGACCGGCACTTCGACAATTTTAAATCCGTGCTTTTTCGCGATCCAAAGGAGTTCAGCATCGAACGCAAAATGATCCAGCTTTTGACGTGAAAAACAGAGTTCCGCCGCTTCTTGGCCGAAGAGTTTGAACCCGCATTGCGTGTCTCGAAACGAGAACCCCAGGATCCTTCGAACGATGAAATTGAAACACCGACCCATCGCTTCCCGCCACCAGGGCTGGTGAATTTCCAGAACACTCCCCTCAAGATCCCTGGACGCGATCACAATATGGCGGGGAGATTGGACGTACGGCAATAGTCGATCGAGCTCCTCGATCGGCGTGGCGTTGTCCGCGTCGGCGAACATCCGTATACGACCAACCGCGCGATCCATTCCCTCCCGCACCGCCGCTCCCTTTCCCCGATTCGTGGGCAAACGAGTCAGCTCCAATCGCAGAGCGGAATATTTCCTAGAAAGATCCTGTGCGCGGGCGTGTGTCCCATCCGTACTCCCATCGTCCACCAAAATAACCTGTGTATTCGGATGTCGATGGACGAGCGAGTCGAGCAATTTCCCGAGGCAGCGATCTAAACGTTCCGCCTCGTTAAACATCGGAACGACTAAAGAGAGTTCGGTTTCCAAATCTCGGACAAAATATCGATCTCTGCGGGCCGGCGCTAGAAATAGTGTCGACCGGACTCTAAGGATCTTGCACCGGTCGGAAATTTCCGAAATCTTTGGGATCTTTCTTCGGATTGGACGCTCGAATGGAACGGATTCGGAACGGGAGGGAAGAACCAGTTCAACGCCACGTCCGTGGCGCTGGGAAGTGATTTGGTTTTCAAATGGCGTCCCGCGGAAGGAGGAAAATACAAAGCGTGCATCTGGCAGACGGAATATATCTACGGCGACGTTCGAAATGATCCCCTCCGTGGGAAAATCGGCGGGATTGCCAGCTGGCTCCCGAGTATCCTGCGCGGAGCAAGAAATCCGAAAGTTATGCCGGGAAATCCGGGTTATCTCGAAATCGGCCCGTCGATCGAACCGCTCGAAGTGCACACCGGCGCAATCACGCGCGCGGAAGGAGACGTCCATCCGTTTGGAAATCCCCATTTCACTCTGGACCCGATCCGAGTTGGCAAAGCCGCTCTTTTGGTCGCCGAACGACTCGGCCAGATCGACACGCCCCATGCGGCGATTTATCTGGTCAATGCCGAGAAACTAAAAGGTCGGATGGAAGCCAAGAGCGCAACGTGGACCCAACGATTGGAGAAATCAAGGATCAAAAAAATCATCACGTATCACAAGACGCTCACGTATTTTCTGGACCGTTTTCACATCGAAAATCCCGCCATTCTCGAGCCCAAGCCGGGGATTCCCCCGACCAGCGGACACATTTTGGAAGTCATTCAGATCGTCCGGAATCAGTCGGTTCCATTGATTCTCATCGAAAATTATTTCGATCCGACCGTCACACATCGAATCGTGGAACAGGTCCCTTCGGTCCGCACGGCCATCGTTCCGGTCGCCGTCGGCGGAGCGCCCGGAATCAAATCTCTCGATGATCTGTATGAAACCCTGGTCGCAACGATCGAGGCGAAAAAATGACGGCGGCTGAATGGACGGAGGTTTTTCGCTTCCTCGCGGCACCGTTCGTCATGTGCCTGATCCTGGCGGGTATCCATTGTTACCTCGGCCTGCACGTCCTGGCCCGGGGAGTCATCTTCGTGGACTTAAGCCTCGCGCAAGTCGCAGCTTTCGGCGCGACGGTGGCCATCTTGTTCGGGTTCGAGCATCACGGGACGGCCACCTACTTTGTTTCGCTCGCCGCCACTTTTTTGGCCGCAGCGCTCTTTTCCCTTGCGCGCCGGCACGAAGAACTCTTCCCGCAAGAAGCCGTTATTGGCATCGTTTACGCCCTTTCTTCCGCTGCCGTCGTGCTCGTGGTCGACCGGGCGGCTCACGGCGCCGAGCACATCAAGGATCTTCTCGTGGGGCAGGTATTGTGGGTCACGTGGGGAGATGTCTTTCGGACCGGTCTGATTTACGGTGCCGTCGGAGCGGTGCATTTTATCTTCCGAAAACCGCTCATTCGATCCTCCTTCGAAAAAGGGGAACGCACGACGCCCTTCTGGGATTTTCTTTTTTACGCCCTTTTCGGCGTGGTGATCACCTCGTCCGTAAGTCTCGCGGGCATCTTGCAGGTGTTTGCTTATTTGATCGTCCCTTCGGTAGTGAGCACGCTGTTTTGTAAATCGATTCGAGCGCGCCTCCTTTTCGGGTGGACTCTCGGATTCTGTCTGAGCCTTCTGGGCATCGTCTTCAGCCACCGGTGGGATCTCCCGGCCGGAGCATTCATCGTTGTATGCTTTACGTCCCTGCCGGTGCTTCTCCTCCTTCTTTTGCCGTTGACAAAACTTCTAGCTCTCCGGAAATGAGGGCTCCGGCAGCCACCCACTTCGGAGGTAAATCAACCGGGCGAAGATCTCGTTCGATAGCACGGAAACGGTCGGGTCGCGTACGAATCGCCTAGTCAATTTACTCGCGAGTAAATTGACTAGGACATCAAAACGATCTATATTCAGGCTTGTGAATCGCTACCTGGAAAAATCGATCGCGCGGGATCTCCGGAAAAAAATGGTATTCCTGGGAGGGCCCCGGCAAGTAGGCAAAACCACGCTCGGGTTTCACCTGCTTTCCAGTAAGAAGAGTTACCTGAATTGGGATGTGCCGGAGCATAGGGAATCCATTTTGCGTCGTGAGTTCCCGCGCGGAAATCCCATTTTATTCGACGAAATTCACAAATACAGATCGTGGAGAAATTATCTCAAAGGATTGTATGACAATCCTGATTTTGGAAGGCAAATCCTGGTGACTGGCAGTGCCCGATTGGACCTGTATCGATACGGAGGGGATTCTTTGCAGGGAAGGCATTACTACTATCGACTGCACCCCCTCAGTTTTGCCGAATTAAGAATGAAAACCAAAGCGGACCTTTTCGGACTCCTCGAATTGGGGGGATTTCCGGAGCAATTTCTAAATACATCGCGGGTCGATTCCAAGCGCTGGTCCAATGACTATCGCACGCGCCTGATTCGAGACGACTTGCGTTCTTTGGAATCACTACAAGATCTTGGGAACATCGAGCTGATGATGCTCCGCCTCCCCTCGTTGGTAGGTGCTCCGTTGTCGCTCAATGCAATTCGAGAGGATTTGCAGGTCAGCCATCATTCGGTTCGACGTTGGTTGGATGCGCTTGAGCGGCTGTACGCATTCTTCCGGCTTCCTCCGTTTGGTTCGCCCAAAATTCGGGCTGTCAAAAAGGAACAAAAACATTACCATTTCGATTGGACGCTCGTTCAGGAACCGGGATTACGATTCGAGAATATGGTTGCCTGCCATCTGTTGAAATGGACTCATTTTCTCCATGATACGGAAGGCCAAAATCTGGAACTTCGGTATTTTCGGGATATCGACAAACGCGAGGTTGATTTCGCCGTATTGGAAGATTCTTCACCCATCCTGTTTTTGGAATGTAAATGGGCGGACGAGAAGCTGCATCCGGGGCTCTTGTACCTCAAGGAGCGGTTTCCTAAGACCCGATCGGTCCAAATCGCAGCTCAAGGTTCCAGGGATGTGGTGCACGCAAGTGGTGTTGAGATCATGCCCGCCGAAAGATTCCTAGCGACATTAGTTTAGAGCGCCAAATTGCCTGCCGGCTGGATCCGGGGCGAGTTGCACCTTCCATTGATTGCCCATGATGGGCGCACAAAAAAAAGGGCGCGGAGTTTTCTCCGCGCCCTGATTCTCTAGGCGGGGGACACCCTGCAGAGGGTGTCCCCTTCTCCTTAGTAGTCCATCCCTCCCATTCCACCCATTCCGCCGCCGGCGGGCATGCCCGGGGCCTTTTTCTCTTCGGGCTTTTCCGCCACGAGAGCTTCGGTGGTGATGAGCAGAGAGGCGACCGACGCCGCGTTCTGAAGGGCCGTACGGGCCACTTTGGTCGGATCGATAATGCCCGACTTCATGAGGTCCTCGTACTGCTCCGTCTGGGCGTTAAACCCAAACGCGCCGCTGCCGTTCTTCACCTTCTCCAGAGCGATGGAACCGTCGACACCCGCGTTCTGCGTAATCTGTCGAAGAGGCTCTTCGAGAGCTCGGCGAACGATGTCCGCGCCGTATTTCTCGTCACCCTTGAGTTTGAGGCTTTCGACCGCGCCGAGACAGCGGAGATAGGCCACGCCGCCTCCGGCAACCACTCCCTCTTCCACGGCCGCTTTCGTCGCGTGCAGGGCGTCCTCCACCCGGGCTTTCTTCTCTTTCATCTCGGTTTCGGTCGCCGCGCCAACGTTGATGACCGCCACGCCTCCGACCAGCTTCGCCAGACGCTCTTGGAGCTTTTCTCGGTCGTAGTCCGAGGTCGTTTCCTCGATCTGCGCCTTAATCTGCTTCACGCGTCCGTCGATGTCGGCTCGTTTGCCCGCGCCATCCACGATCGTGGTGTTTTCCTTGTCGATCGTGATTCTCTTTGCCCGGCCCAGGTCCTGCATCGTGAGGTTCTCGAGCTTTACGCCGAGATCTTCGGAGATGCAGCGGCCGCCGGTGAGCGTCGCGATGTCTTCGAGCATCGCCTTGCGGCGATCGCCGAAGCCCGGAGCCTTCACCGACGCGCACTTTAATGTGCCGCGCAGTTTGTTCACGACGAGCGTCGCGAGAGCCTCACCCTCAACCTCTTCGGCGATGATGAGCATCGGCTTTCCGCTCTGCGCGATCTTTTCCAGGATCGGAAGAAGATCTTTCATCGAGCTGATCTTCTTCTCGTGAATGAGGATGTAAGGATCTTCGAGCACCACTTCCATCCGCTCCGCATCCGTAACGAAGTATGGAGAGAGGTAGCCGCGATCGAACTGCATCCCTTCCACGATGTCGAGTGTGGTTTCCATCGACTTCGCCTCTTCCACCGTAATCACGCCCTCTTTGCCGACCTTGTCCATCGCTTCCGACAGAATGTCGCCGATGAGCGTGTCGCCGTTGGCCGAGACCGTGCCGATTTGCGCAATCTCTTTCCGTCCCGCGACGGGTTTCGAGATCCTTTTCAGTTCGTTCACGACCGCTTCCACGGCCTTGTCGATGCCGCGCTTGAGATCCATCGGGTTGCTGCCCGCAGCCACCATCTTGGAGCCATCCCGAAAGAGGGCCTGGGCCAAAACAGTCGCCGTGGTCGTGCCGTCACCGGCCGCATCCGACGTTTTCGACGCGACTTCCTTCACCATTTGAGCGCCCATATTCTCGAATTTGTCTTCGAGCTCGATCTCCTTCGCGACGGTGACCCCGTCCTTGGTGATAATCGGGCTGCCGAATGTCTTGTCCAACACTACGTTGCGTCCGCGAGGGCCGAGTGTGACCTTCACGGCATTGGCGAGAACATTGACGCCGTTCAACACTTTCTTCCGGGCGTCTTCGCCGAACATAAGAATTTTCGCTGACATATATGCCTCCGTTTACTCTAGGATCCCGAGAAT
The DNA here is from genome assembly GCA_035292885.1 of Bdellovibrionota bacterium. Lineage (NCBI taxonomy): Bacteria > Pseudomonadati > Bdellovibrionota > Bdellovibrionota bacterium. The sequence continues at coordinate 59,298 of DATDPG010000187.1, forward strand.
CTCATCCTCACCGAGGATCAGATGCTCTTCGCCGTTGATTTTGATTTCGTTCCCGGCGTACTTCGCAAAGAGGACGCGGTCCCCTTTCTTCACGGCCATGGGCTGAATTTTGCCGTCCTTGAGACGTTTTCCTTGTCCTACGGCTACCACTTTTCCTTCCATCGGCTTTTCTTTCGCCGTGTCGGGAATAATAATTCCGCCCTTTGTCTTTTCTTCCTCCGTGATCCGCTTGATCAGAACACGGTCATGTAACGGTTTAATGGTCATGTAGCCTCCTTTTTTGAGGTGTCTTTGGTTTTTGAATCAGACTTACTTTCGGATGTTCCAGAAGTCGACGAGCCGGACTCAGACGCTTTGCCAGGTTTTGCACTGGCGTAGCCGTCTTTATACCAACCGCCCCCTTTCAGGTGGAATGCCGTAGAAGAAATTAGCTTTCGCACTTTCCCTCCGCACACTGGGCATTTCTGTAACGGTCGAGCCTTAACTTTTTGAAGCTCTTCAAACCGATGCCCTTTGGAGAGGCATTCGTACTCGTAAATCGGCATCCGTTAGAAAAAGTCTAATAATATTAATTGCCTATACCTGGTAATTGGCAGACACAGCGTCCACCTGCTAGCAGGCGAGGCGTACTTTAGTCACGGATGGACGGTTGTCAAGGAGGCTCTCCGCAGAAAGAGAGCCCTTGCGAGAATAGATCCCAAAATAATCGTCCCCCCAACCAGACACCACGGAGGCGGCCGTTCTCCCAAAAAGATCAGAACCCAGATTGGATTGAGGACCGGTTCGATAAGGGGGATCAGCATCGCTTCCATGGCCGTCACTTCTTTGATGGCTTTCGCGTATAAAATGTACGGCAACGCGAGCTGAAAAACCCCCATCGTAACCAAGATGGCCGAGCCTTTATGAGAGGGGCCCGCGTCGAAATAAGCCGGGATGGCGATCACGCCTGCGAGACAGTTTCCCCAGAAAATGGATTGAATCGGAGAAGCGTGCTTTTGTATCCGGAGAAGTAGCGCGAGCCATCCAAAACTGAAACCGCTGACGATGGCCAGGATGTTCCCCCACACGTTGCCGATCGATAGATCTTCCACGAAGAAGAGACCCATTCCCCCCAACGCGACGAAGATCGTAATCCAATCCAACTTCGTCGCCTTCTCCCCGAGAAACCACGGAGCGAACAAGGCCACGTAGATCGGCGCTGTATATTGCAGCAAGATCGCATTGGCCGCCGTCGTAAGTTTGTTCGCGATCACGAAGAGCACCACAGTGGAAGCGTAAGCCACCGCGCCCAGAAGTTCCGATCGGGAGCGCGTAAATCGGAGCGGCCGGCAAAAAACTGCGATTACGCAAGCGGCGATGGCGCTCCGGGCACCGGCGATCGCGAGCGGCGACCAATCGACCGATTTGATGAGAATACCCGCCGTGCTCCAAAGAGTCGCGGCCGTCAGAAGGAGAAACAGCGCACTCGATCGCCTCACGAATCAATTCCCTTATGGCGATGAATTTCCGCGGTCTTTATCCGTGGCTCTGATCTGAGATCAAGCGCGTCCCGTGTGCACGATGCTCTCTCGGAGCCGTGTTCGAAACATGACCATCGGCAAAAGGATTCCCGCCGTCACGAGCAGCCACCAAAGCAGCACAAAACTCCGGCTTACGATCAGCAAGCGGAACGGCAGTACGCCGTCCTTCGGAATCGACGTCTCACGCAACCAGAGGCTTTGCTCCTCGAACGGGATGATCCGAGGCACCGGAAGGCCTAAATAGGTCTCCTCCTTCGCGATCTTTTCCTCCATCACGACCGCCTCCTGGTCTAGGTCCGCCGTCGCAACAGGGCCGGCGCCGCCTGAAACGCTCTTGCCTTTCGTGGCGAACCTTGCGCTCGGCCGATAATCCATCCCTTCGGCCATGATTCGCGACGGCTCTGATCGGAATGCCCTGTCGTTCTTCTTCACATCTGTCGTGCTAAGTCCCACGAGAAGGATGCCACCCACTGCAATCGAACCGAATGCCATGACAGCGAATACCACCGCCCTCCATGGGCGGGTGAACTGCTGCAGGATGCACTCCCAAATAGCTCGGCGATAGCGCACGGCATACGCAACCGCCACCAAGACGAGAACCCAAACGAGGATGGGACCGAAAGCCAGACCGAGAAAGAAGAGCCCGGCCGAAGAGACCGACCTTGGCCACAATTCCCGCACGCCGAGATTCCGCAGCGCCGCATACCAGAGTAACGCAACGACGATCGCCCACAACATCAGAGGTGCGCTGAACCACGGCACCTGAACCTCTCCGAGTAGGTTTGCCGCCAAAATTTGGTGACGGTCCCCCAAGCGAATCTCCACATTGGCTTCGGGAAGCGCCGTCTCAGGTTTGACCAGTTTTTCGCGAAGGATTCCGAAGAACCGCGGCACGCGCGCCGACGGCTCATATTGAATTCGAAGATCGGTTGTGCCGGTCCTGAGCGGGAGAAAGAGCTCGTTCTTCTCCGTCTTGGCGAGGACCTGGGGAGTTCCGTCGGTGGAAGCGAAAAACGCCTTGCCGGGGAGACGGAATTGGAGACTCGGTTTCCCTTGATTTTGAAGCGTCCAATGCGCGTCGATCACGGCCTCTCCCTGTTCAGGCAAATGAATCAAATAAGATGAAGCTTGGCCGGTGTAACTGTCGGAAGCAAAGACTTCCCGAACTTTCGATTCCCATACCACCTCTTTCCCTTTTCCGATCAAGAATCCCATCGAAGCCTGGTACGAAGGACTCATTCCCGTTTGCTCTACGCTGATGCGTGGCGGCTCCTTCGAAAGTTTGAGTGCGACAAGCGGATGGAATTCCAGAAGAAGGTACTGCTCTTCGTTGTCGAACAACGGTACGAAACGATTCTGGGGTAGCTGCCCCGTCAGTGTGACCTGGGAGGATCCGGGCCGGAGTTCAAACACTGCTTCCTTATCGTTCAGCTCGTTCGCCAAATTGGTCTCGATTCGGCTGACGACTTCGTGGTTGAGGAGTTTCACCGGAAATCGCTTGGTCTCGGGATTCGGATTCTCAAAAGCGAGCGTATAGTGAAATCGGATCTGGTCTGTCGTCACGGTGAGCCTGTATCGGGGCGTTACGGCGATCTTCCCGTCCTGCGAACGGCGAGCCTGCATTGGCGCCTTTCGGGTCAAGAGCAATCGGAGGCCGCCCTGCTGGGAAACCTGCTCGGTCACGGAGGCATCGGTAATCGTGGCCCGGACATCCATGATCGACCGGCCAAACTGCAACGACACCGATTCCTGCTGCCCCAGAAGCAATTCACACGAACCGGCCAAACGGTCCGATTGGGGGAGAAGCGTGTAACCGCTCTCAGCACGGCTGATCAACGCATTTCCTTCACACCGACGCAGGCGAGTCGATTCGGCGAGCTGAATGAAATCAATTGCTGTCGGCGTACCGGACGACCGCCCACGAATCTGAAGCCGGAGTTTTCCATCCGCCAATCGGCCCGAAACCGCGACCTCTTCGATGATGGTGAGCGCGGGTCGCTTTTTCATATCTAAATACTCATGGTAGGTCTCGATCGGAATCGTGACGGTAGCGTGGTCTCCTGTTTCCGCACCGGCCGGCAAAACATGGCCTACCCAAAGGAGGCACATTGTGAGAACCAACCGACTAAGATTCTTTCCGCATTTCATAGATAGCTCCTTTGCGAAACTTATCCCGCGACACGAAAAAGGAAAGGAAAGATCACTTCCACTACGCCGCCGCTCGGGGTTGGAAAGCTCAGGCTTTCGATCGTCTGACGAACGCACTCTTCCACGTCCTGATTTCGAAGCGTCGATTTCCGGATAACCGATCGGCTGACCCGACCGTCCGATCCGATGATGAAGTTGCTGACAATTTTTCCCCGAAGGCCGGGTTCAATTTGAAGGGCCCGTTCATAACAGTAACGGATCCGCGGCAAGTGGTTGTCGATCACTCGCAGAATCGCTTCCCGGGGGAGATTGCCCATAAAAAACGTCTCGTCTGGCTCGAGCGAAGCCGTGATTTGCGTCTCCCGACTCTTCGACGGTCCGAACCCCAATGAACCGCGCTTGGATCCGCCCGGACCGGTTCCATGATCCAATAATCCTTCGCCGATCGATTCTGTGGTGGCTCCGCCTCCCGGGCCGTCTCCGCGGATTGCCTTTCCCTCGAGGCGCTCACGACTGTCCGGAAGACCGTACCTACGTTCCCGGGAAAGTGTAGCGTCCGCCTTTTCCAACTCCTTACGGTTTACGGTCCAAAAGATGGTCGAAAAGATTACGAGCGAGTGTCCGCTCCCGAAGAATTCCAAGTAAACCGGCGCTCTTTTCGTCCATCCGGTTTGGAGTCCGGGAGTAGATGTTACCTCGCGGCCGTTCGCCTTCTTTTCCCAGTGCACGTTTACCCGGATTACCGCTTTCAACTCCGAATTTTGAAATCGCAAAACGGACAAACGCTTCGGATGTTTGCGGCCGCACGGGTCTGGAAGAAAGATCTGAATGGGGAGAGGGCGATGAGAGAAGACGAACCGTTAACGGGGATGCCGCGGGAAGCATCAAGAGGACGGCGAAGATTGCAAAATGAAGGGCCTTCGAAACGAAAATCCAACGGATGAAGCTTCCGTCTATCCAGGCCGTCAGTTTCCGAGTTTGGATGTTCATCGCTCACTCCTTTTCCATTTCTCGCTCATGTTCAGGATACGAAAGGAGTGGCCGAGGATTGAAGCCCTCGGATCGTAAATGGTGATCAGCAGGTTTTACCTAGATTTTACAAAGGGAGAGCCGGAGAGAGACGATAAGACCATTTTAAAAGAGGCCCACATATCAAGGGTGACCCATGTTAGAATCGGGCGATGAAGAAAAGGAGGAATAAAAAGCGTAACCGGGACCCGGTCGCCGAGAGACTGTTTGAATCGGAAAAGCTCTTTCGAGAAGCGCGGGAGCTTACCCCTTATACGTTTCGCCCTTTTTGGAAGACATTTGATTCCTTTGCCGAATACGAGCGGTGGAGACATGCCCAAAAAAATCCCTGGTACCGATAACCGCGTCCTCTACGTCTGCAAGCTTCTCAATCGATATGAGGTCGATTATTTGGTCGCCGGCGCTGTAGCCGCTAATCTTCACGGAACCCTGCGGTCCACAAAGGATATCGATCTTCTGGTGCCGAAAAACCTCGAAAACATGAAGCGTCTCTTAGATGCCTTGTCAGAGCTTCCCTATGGGATCGCCAAAGACATCGATGCAGAAGAGATCGTCCACAAACCCTTCACCATTGTCGGCGACGACCCGCGCGTCGATATTCTAACTGTGGCCGGGAAAACAACTTACGAAAGGGCTCGAAGGAGGAAAAAAATCCGGAAGGTATCGGGAATCCCCATCCCCTACCTCGGCCTTTCGGATCTGATCGATTCGAAAAAAACGGGCCGGCCGCAAGACGAGGCTGATCTGCAGGTATTAATCAAGAAATGACTTCACTGCTGTCCAAAACAGGACAGGTTTAACGACTGACCCCGCATAGGAGAGCCTTTTCCGGGCGACATTTTGTGTTTTTCTGATCCGGGTCCCCCCTTACGCTGTTATCGG
>DATDPG010000188.1 GCA_035292885.1 Bdellovibrionota bacterium
GGCGAGGGCTTCGGAGAGATCGAACTGGGGAGCAATCCCCTCTTTCTCAGCGAGGATAACGGCGGAAGCGCCGGAGGTTCTCAAGAGAGGCGCGTGAACGGGGAAACCTAGAATCGCCCGAACATGGAGGGCGAATTCGGAGAGCTCTTGGGTGATCATCGTCACCATGCCGGTGTCGTGGGGGCGGGGGGAGACTTCGGAGAAATAGACGTCGTTTCCTTTGACGAAGAGCTCCACGCCGAAGATACCCCGGCCGCCTAGGTTATCGGTCACCTGTTGGGCGATCGCTTTCGCCTTGTCGAGCGCGACGGCGGACATCGGATGGGGCTGCCACGACTGGCGGTAGTCGCCGTCGATCTGGATGTGGCCGATCGGCGGGCAGAAGATCGTTCCGTTCACGGCGCGGACGGTCAGGAGCGTGATCTCGTAATCGAAGCGGATAAACGACTCTAAGATCACCGTCGTCTTTTTGGCGCGAGAGGCCGACATGGCGTAGTCCCACGCTTTTTGAAGATCGATGGAAGATTGAACGACCGACTGGCCTTTCCCGGAAGAAGACATCACCGGCTTCATCACGCAGGGGAAGCCGACCTTCTCTCCGGCGGCTTTCAACTCTTCCGGACGGCTGATAAAGACGTACCGGCTGGTCGGGAGCTTCAGCTCCTCGGCGGCGAGGCGGCGGATCCCCTCACGGTCCATTGTGAGGCGCGCGGCGCGGGCGGTCGGGATGACGGTATACTGTTTTTCGATTTCGACCAGATAGTCGGTGGCGATCGCTTCGATTTCGGGGACGATGAGGGTCGGCTCTTCTTTGGCGATGACGTCGGCCAGGCGCGCCCGGTCGAGCATGTCGATGACATGGCTGCGGTGGGCCACCTGCATCGCGGGGGCGTTCGGGTAGCGGTCGACGGCGATGACCTCCACGCCGAGGCGCTGCGCCTCAATCGTCACTTCCTTCCCGAGTTCTCCCGACCCCAAAAGCATGAGCCGGAAAGCATTTTTGGAGAGCGGCGTCCCCAGCATAAAGCGCTCCAGAGGATAATGTCAGGGAAAGATCATATTTTTCTATTCTTTTCCGAACGCTTTTTTTAAGAGCGGCTCGATCTCGCCGTTTTTCGCCATCTCGTCGAGGATATCGGTGTCGCCGTAAAATTGGCCGTCGATGAAGACTTTCGGCAAGGTCGGCCAGTTGGTCATTTTGGAGAGGGCTTCGCGCTTCTCCATATTGCGAAGGACATCGACGACTTCGAACGGATAGCCGTATTTGTTGAAGTATTGGATCGTCTCCACCGTAAAGCCGCACATCGGCATCTGCTTGGTCCCTTTACCGTAAATCACGATCTTATTCTCGGTGATCTCTTTCTTAATTTCCTCTTCGATTGGGTTACCCATGGGGCCTCCTTATGATCTTACTTTTCCGGACAGCTCCGTCGGCCACGCGCCGCAAGCATGGCTTAGACTGCCTTCGCCGCCTCTTCCGGCGTATGCGACTTGATCTCGAGCGCGTGAATCCGGCCATCCTTCATCGGCTCGTTCAGCGCTTGATAGACAAACCGCTGCCGATCGAGCAAATTCTTTCCCTTAAACGCTTCTGAAATGATTTTGAGCGTGTAGTGGTCCATCGTCCCGGTCCGGTCGACGACCGCGACCTCCGCGTCGGGCATCGCTTTCTTGATGTACTCGATTAACATCTCCTTGCTGATCATCGGCGCCTCTCCCGTTACACTCTCGAGCAAGGATGTATTATACCTAAATTTCGGGAGATGTTAAAGAGGTAAATAAAAAAGGCCGAACGGGCGTCCGGCCTTTCGAAAATCGAGGTTTACGTCATTTATATAGACGGCGTTCATTTTTAATTACAGTTGTTTTCAATCCAATTGATCGCCGCGGACCAAAACATTAAACAACGAGCTTCGGAAGACGTTTTGCCGGTGGTATCCCGGAATGAAGGAGGCCGCTGCATAACCCCCGGTTTTCCATGGTCTCCCTAAATTAGACTTCATCGCCGCGTTTTCAGGAGGCCGCCATAGCCACACTGAGCGTGGGGGCGTGTTTCGTGTCGTGGTGCTGTTTTACGACAATCTCCACATCATGGTTGAGGGCGACGAGGAATCGCAGCAACCGTTCCACGGAAAATTGCCGGAACTGCCCGCGCAACATATTGGATACGTCGGGTTGTTTAACGCCGAATAGTTTTGCGGCGGCAGTCTGCGTCAAGCCACGTTTCTCCACGATAGTTCCGATTTTATAGACGAGTTGGGCCTTGATGAGATGCTCATCGGCATTCGGTACGCCAATATCGGCGAACACGTTGTCACTTCCGATTTCGTAATCCTTCTTCTTCATGGTTTTCGCTCCTTTGCTATCTGTTCCGCCTGTATTAATCTGCGTTTAACTAACTCAATTTCGCTTTCTGGTGTTTTGCGTCCCGTTTTAGATTTTTTCTGGAACGCGTGAAGCACATAGACCGCACCGGCAAGCCGCACCGTGTAGATTGTCCGGAACGTATCGCCGCGATAATCGCCGACAACCTCAACCACACCTGCGCCGCCAAAGCCTTTCAAGGGTTTCGCATCGGCATGTTTTCCACCCTGCTGGGCGATATACAGCGCATAACCCATGTCATCCTTCACGGGATCGGGAAACTCCCGAAAGTTCTTCAAGCTTGCCCCCACCCAGGTCAGAGGTTTCAATGGCGCCAATGGTGGCTGTTTGATCATTCAAAGATCATATTATAGCAATATCACTATAATGTCAAGAGGGTCGTATGCCAAACAAAGTTCCGGGGACACAAAGTTCCGGGGACACCATA
>DATDPG010000189.1 GCA_035292885.1 Bdellovibrionota bacterium
AGCTCTTCGATCCGTTCCACGCGAAGCTCCTCTACAGCCGGGCATTTCGCGCGCCCGGAATCGAACAGATCCGTTTGGGAAATGACATTCAGCCGGAGACCACCGACATCGTGGAGGCCGAATTCGGATGGAGCGCGACGCGACGCTCGATCCTCACCGCCAATTATTATGAAATTCTGATCGATGAACCGATCGTCTTTTCCTTTGATTCCGTGCGGAGCGTGGACAGTTACCAAAATCTCGACGGCATCCACACGCGGGGCATGGAAGCCGAGTATCGCTATACCGACTCCTGGGGGTACGCCCTGCTCTCTTATTCCTTCTATGCGCCCGTCGGTATGGTGGAACCCTTTTACGAAGTGCCGGGGAGAGATGACGTGCTCCTCGGCTTGCCGGCGCACAAGATTGTCGCGCATTCGAGCATAAAGATCCTCGGCGGTTTGCGCGTGAATCCCACGCTTATCCTTACGAGCCCGCGCTACGGATTCGTTACTCAGGATAGCAACCGGGATCCGGTCAGCCGATCCCTCGGCGCTCACATCGAATGCAATCTCTACGTTGTTTATCGGGATCTGGGGATCAAGGGGCTCGATCTTGGGGCGGGGGTGTACGACATTTTCAACGATGCGCCGTCTTTCGTGCAACCGTACAATGGCGGTCATGCACCTCTTCCCGCCGCCTCGCGGGAATATTTGGCGAGAGTCACATACGCCTGGCGATAGCTGAAAAAGTGCCTCGCACATAATTCACTATTATCGCTGACCGCGCACATTGAATTCCAACGTGTTACCAAAAAGGAAGTCACAAGAGTATGTGAAGCCGCATTTCGTCCGACCCAAAGAATACTGCGGGGCGTCTCAATAATTACCTTTTTGTTGATCAAAACACCAAGGGGTAATCTCTCGGAAACCCTTGCAATGCCTTGAATTCCCTGCGTATAGGAGGAACGGACAACGAGGAACGACGTCGACATCAAAGATGACAAAGGATCGCGAATTCCGCGGAGTGGTCCAATCTTCCACGAGGCACAAAATACCCTCTGATCAAATTCAGAGATCCCGGCTCTTAATGACGTGATGCTTCCGGAGAGCTTAGAAGACGGAGAGTTCCTGTTGAGGACCCAAGCAGCTCTGTTCGCATTGTTCGTCGCCAGCTGTGCGGCTCAGACCATTCGGCTGAAACAAGAAGACTATGTACGCGTGCAAAGGCTAGAGGTGCCCAAGAATCGAGCGAGCGAAACCGTGGAACAGGCAATTCCAGAAGGAGCCGGCCCGACGCAGGCTCAGGAAGTTCAGAGCCAGGAGTACCCCATTGGAAAGGGGGATCGCCTCAGCATCGGTGTTTACGGACGGAAAGAGTTGTCGAGTGAAATTTCGGTCCGCGGCGACGGAACGATTTTTGTTCCGCTCGCGGGTGACATTGAAGTCGAGGGTAAAACACCGAGAGAAGTTCAGACGATGTTGCGGGAAAAATTATCGCGATATTTTCGCGAACCAAATGTCGGTGTCCATGTGAGCGAATATCGGGCCTCCGGTTTCTCCGTACTGGGCGCGGTCAATGCTCCGGGAAGATTCCCGCTGATGGGGCCGCTATCAACGGTGTATGAGGCCGTCGCCCTCGCCCACGGCTTCACCCCAAGCGCGGATCCTTCAGACAGTTACGTGATCCGAAGGTCTTCTCGAATCCCGCTCAACCTGGAAGCGCTATGGAACCAAGACGCAACCGTGGAAGCGTTCAATATGATGCCGGGAGATATCTTGTTTGTGCCTGGAGGCGAGCAAAACTTCATTGCGGTCCTTGGCCACGTGGCCCAACCCGGCCTCATTCCGGTCAAGGGCCGAAACATGATGTTGGCGCAAGCCCTGGCGTTAGCCGGAGGCCCGAAAAGGGGCGCCAAACTCGATGAAGTCCGGATCTTGCGAAAGGTGGGAGCAGGCCAATTCGATTTTCTGACCGTGGACGCAAAACGCCTGTTGGCGCGCGGAATCGCGCCGATGCTCCCGGGAACGGAGATGCGCGCCGGAGACGTACTTTATTTGCCGCAAACGGGCTTTTCCAATTTCCGCGATGCCTTGCAAGAAATGATCCCCGTGATTCAGGCATTTACGATCCCTCTGGGTCTCACCACGGACATCCTGATCTTGAAGGATCTGCTTTGATCGAAAGGACGGATAAGAGTGGCTTGGAAGGGATGCATTCACTCGCGGAACTGGTATCGATTCTGAAGAAGAGATGGAGGCTCGTCATCGCCGGTACATTATCGGTGGTTGGGTCAACGATGTTTTTTACCTTTCGGGCGATTCCAAAATACCGGGCGGCGGCAACCGTACTTGTCGAGGATTCGAACTCGGGTCACAACCCGTTCAATCAATGGACCAAAATGGGAGCCGCCAATCCCCACGTTCAAACGGAAATCCAGTTATTGAAGAGTCGAAGATTGAGCGAGGCGGTTGGAACGACTCTTGGACTGCAACTCGCGATGTCCGAAGAAGACAAAAAGAAATTCGAACAAATCTTCTTTCCGCCCCAGATCGAAAGAACCGCCCCTCGGGTATGGTTTGCCTTGGAAGGTGCCCGGCTCAAACAGGAGACTACAGGCGGAACCGTAGCTATTCAGGAGGTGAACCTGCCCGTCCACCTGGGGTCTGCCGTGTTTTCAATGAAGAAGCGTCCGGAGGCCGGTGATCGAATCCGTTTCGCCTTGCAAGGCTCGATAGATGTGGCCGGGTGGATCGATTCGGTCACCAGCGTTCGGGCCGTTGGAGAGGATTCCAACGTGATAGAAATCGTGGTGGAAACCGACAACCCGGAACTGGCAAGGAATCTGGTCAACGCCCGAGTGGATCGTTACGTGCAATTCAATATCGCGCGCCGCGGAAAGGACCTGGCACAGACCGAGGAGTTCTTAGCCACCCAACTCGAACAAACCCGATCCCAACTGACTCACGAAGCCGATACACTGCGCGGCTTTCGAGAAGAGCGCGGCGGAATCGACCCCGAACTCGAAATGAAAAAAATAATGACGGTCCGCGAGACATTGGAAACACGGCTCCTCGACCTTCGGACGCGCACGGACAAATTTGAGCAGGCGGAAAAGGCTCTTGCCGCGGGGGTGGATACGACTCGGCTCGTTGCCATTCTCCTCCAATCCGGCTTCGTGGTTTTGGAAAAACTCGCCTCGGATCTGCGCGAAGCCGACCAGAAGCTGGTTGAACTCGGCCACAGTCTGACGCCGGAACATCCGGAATACCGAGAAGCGTTAGAGAGGCAAAATGCATTGCTTCAACAAGCTTTCCAGCTTGTGGCTTCCCAGCTCCAATTCCTGCGACGAGAAGAAAAAGTCATTCGCCAACAAATCCAACGGAACCAGGATCAACTGGCGGCCATCCCCAAAATGGAGCTCGACTTCATTTCGCTCAAGAGGGCCTCGGTAGCAAAAGAAAACGCTTTTTCGTTCCTCTCCACCGGGTATGAGGAAACCCGAATTGCCCGCGCGGCCACGATCCCGAGTGTGTCGGTCATCGATGAAGCCATCATTCCACGAGCACCCTTTTGGCCGCGGCCGATGCAAAATTTCTGGATGAGCCTTTTGGCCGGATTTCTTCTTTCAGCCGCAGTCGCGATGGCGGCCGACTATCTGAAGGATACCATCGAGGAAATGGCCGAAATCGAGAAATTGATCGAACGGCCGATCTTGGGGGTCATTCCCCGGCTTACCGAACCGGAACAGCTGGCTACGGCTCGTTTCTCCCTTCGGCGGTTCCTGGATACCAAGAGTACGGGCAGTCCGATTGTTACTCACGCGAATCCCAAAAGCGTTGACATGGAAGCGTTTCGGGCTCTTCGGACCAATTTGCATCTGTTTTCCGCCCCAAACCAGACCCAGGTTTTGCTGTTCTCGAGTTCCATGCCGGGCGATGGAAAAACGACCATCGTTTCAAATTTCGCGTACGTCCTTTCCGATCTCGGAAAGAATGTCTTGATCCTGGATGCGGACTTTCGAAATCCGAATCTCGGGCGCGTCTATCAAAGAGAAAGCGAACATGGGCTGTCCGATATTGTGAAGGACGAGCAGATCAATTGGAAGCAATGCGTTTGTGAGATTCGAACGCGAGACAATGCCCATGGGGTCCTCCATTTTATTTCCGCGGGCCGTGAATCCGAAGACCCTTCCCGCCTTCTGCATTCCGCGCGATTCGGCAAGCTGGTGAACGACCTTCGACACCGATATGACTACGTGCTTTTCGACTCTCCGCCCATTTCACTGATTCCCGATGCCGTTTTGCTGGCCAAGTTCGTCGATGGAGCGGTGTTGGTCGTGGCGCCCTCCCGGACAAAGCGGATCGCCTTACGGGCGACGTGGCGGCGTCTGCAAGAAGTGCAAGCTCAAGTCTATGGAGTCGTTCTCAATCTGAGGGAGCGCAGCACATCGATCTCTTCGTACAATGGAGGCTATGGGTACGGGTACTATGCTCAGTATGGCCGGGCGCGGAAAGAGGTTTCCGTCGTGTCCAAGCACCTTCGGAAGATCAAGTTCCTCCGATTGATGAAACAAGGCCATGGTTGATCTCCACTCGCATATTCTTCCCTGTCTCGACGACGGCGCGACTTCAAGGGAGGAGGGGATCGAACTGATTTCCATGCTGAATCGGCTCGGATTCACCGAGATCTGTGCAACGCCGCACCATATTGAAGGAGGGTGGATGCCGCAACTCTCCCGGATCGACTCGGCATTGGACGATTTAAGGACAGAGATCGAGTCCCGTTCCCTTCACGTGCGCCTTCTCCGCGGGGCTGAGTATTACCTGGATGTATCGCTCTTTGATCGGCTCGCGGCCGCCGAAATAATCCGCCTGGGCGAGTCGAACATGTTCCTCATCGAGTTTCCCCACACCGTGAACGCCGATCTTCTTTGCGCCAGCTTATTCCGGCTGGCTCAAGAGTGTGCCGCAGCGCAGCTCACCCCGCTTCTGGCTCATCCCGAGCGATACAATGGAAAAGATTTTGTGCGGTGGATCGCCCAGCTCAGCCAGTACGGTTTTTTATTTCAAATGGATTTATTGTCGCTTTCGCATCGTTCTCCCCGTCACGTGGGAAAACAGGCGGTCCAACTGCTCGAACGGCAAGCCTATTACGGCTTCGGAAGCGATGTGCATCGACCTACGCCTTCCCTGGAAGCAGAACTGGAAGGAGCTCTTGATCAGGTTGAAAGACTCGGCGGCAGGAAGAGCTTTGGTCTGTCTCAACTGGCTGATCCGCGTTCAGACCTTTTCACGCCCGCTTCCAAGGACGAAACCTCCCCTTGGTGGGAGGGGGCGAAGTAGCGTTCGATCGCGCGACGTACAGCGATTTTCACCGAGATTTATTGTCGGATCCGGGTTCGTCGGCCCGGTTGAAGCAGTTGTCCAATACTTTGTCCAACCGCTGTGAATCCCCCTGAAGTCGGGATAGGTGGATCAAAATTTCTTCGATCACACCGCGGATGAGGTCGCACCGGTGTTTGGGAATGGGTTTCAACCGTTTCGTCTCGATTTCCACGCCCGCGACGCAGATGAAACAGAGATCTTGTGCCCAGCAGGAATGGCACTGCATTTCTTCCTTGTTCATTCCCTCGAATTTCGATTGAACTTGCTGAAACTTGGGAGCGTGCGAGAAGTCGGCGTTCGAGATATGCCCCATATCGAATTCAGCTCGATCATTCATCATCTGGCAGGGAAAAACCTTACCCGTGGACGAGACCGAAAAGAGATCCTTTCCCAAATTGGCGTAACAAAATTGGTTGGACGGTCTCTTCTCCTTCACGAAAAAAAGGCCGAGGACGTGCGACACTTGGTAGAGAACGATCGGCCGGTCGCTTCCCAGGGTTTCCAGAGAAAAGCGCGCGGCTTCGCGAAAGGCGGGAATAAGAAAGTCGTAGAATTCTCGTGTGGCGCTAGAGTCCTCAACCTCCCCCGCTGCGGGACCGATGGTGATCGATCGCGAGCCGAATTCGTCGCGGAAAAATTCGAGAAGAGTTTTGGGGGTGATCCCCATCTCACGATGTTTGGTCGTATAGGTGCTCTCAATGTTCGGGGAGATTCCCATCTCTTTCAGAAGTCTCAGTCCGGAAGCTATTTTTGAGTAACTCCCTTTTCCGCTGAGTGTAGGCCGAAGGAGGTCGTTGATCGGTTCCGGGCCGTCGATGGAAACTGTGACGCCAAAACGGTATTTGGCCAACATTTCAACGTTTTGCGGTGTGAGCAACGTGCCGTTTGTGACCAGCGAGAACGCAGGCTCCGACGCGCCCCTCCTCTTCGATTGCTCCAAGGCATACTCACAAACCTTGGGGATGAGAGGCGCCTGCAGCATCGGTTCACCGCCGAAAAAGGTGATCGTTCCGATATGGCCGAACGCTTCGTAGAATCGATCCACCGCTTGAAACGCCAGGTCCGGGCCCATCATTCCCGGAGGCGAATTGTAGGTTCCCCCATTTGCAAAACAGTATCCGCAACCCAAGTTGCACGCGTTGCTCACGTTGAGATAAAGACTGATCGGCTTTTCTCTCGTCATGGTTTTCAGTTTGATTTGATCCAATCGCGACTGAGTGCGTTCCATTACGGAAATAGCTTCAGACACACTTTCCTCACTCCCCCCGAGTTCAGCCGCAATTTCAACTGTTTCTTTTCCGGTTTGAAGTTGCTTTGCGATTTCACCGAAGTCCTTGCTCAGTCTTATCAACGAGGATGCTTCGCGGTGATAGAGAAGATATTCCTCCGCATGTTCGATCAAATGAAAATGGGGAAAGCGGGCTTTCAATGAAATAGCTCCTGGCAAACGTGGAGAACCATCGATTCCGTGCAATAAAGCTTCTCTTCCACCTCACCCGTGGCCTTGACCGTCACGCGACACGTCTCTTGCGGGATAAATCGGTGCCCGTACTCCTTAAGTAGTTTGAGATTTCGTTGTGTAACCCGGCTTTCGTACATTCGCCGGTTCATCGTCGGACCGAAATAAACAGGACTCGTCGCCGCCAAAACGAGGCCCGCCACCAGACTATCGCAAATTCCATGTGCGCACTTGGCGATCGTGTTGGCCGAGGCGGGATAAACCAACGTCACATCGGCCCAATCGGCGAGGTTGATATGGGGAACGGGAAACTCCTCCGTCGTATCCGTGTGATGTACGAACATCTTCCGACCGATGAGCTTTTCGACAACTTCACGTTCAAAGAAGCCAAGCGCCGCAGGTGTAGCTGCTACGATCACTTCATGCCGGCCGATCTCAGGATGATAAAGAAGATTGGAGACCAAACGCGGCGTGACCTCAGCCTGGACACACCCCGTGACCGCCAAAACAACATGGGGCAATCGACCTTTCGGCTTCGCCGAATTCATGCGGCTTGAACCTCCGCTGTACGCTTGCCGCGCGGGCGCGTCAGCCGAACGATGCCGGCCCGGAACCACTTATAGAGATCTGTCCGGAGATCACGTACTTCAATGCCGCCGGCTTTTTCCACCGCGCTGATCAAGAGGGGATTAGGCCCCGCACGCCTTAAAATCGTTCCCAGGCGTTCCGAAATCGGAATCCATGCAAAGTCGACGGCGTTAAAGAGAACCCACTGACTGGCGGCTGTGCCGGGAAACGACAGGATCCGGGAATCCTCGGAAAGCGAAATCTCCCACTCCTTCAAGTTCTCACCGGCGGAGAAAGCCTCACCACCCGGCAATACGATTTCCATCTCCGAAAGCGGCTGTTCGAGTTTCTTCCCTTCTCCCTTATCTCGATAGCGTGAAACATATAACAAGTGAGCCGCCCAGCAGCACTCGGACGGGAAAAGACCGGCTAAAACCGGAAGGTTTTGTCCTAGGCGCGCCATAAGTCTTTCCGTTTCCGCCTGCTGCTCCGGCGTCGGTTCTTGAATATTCACCAGCGAGAATTCCAAAGCATTGTCCAGATCGTGATCCGCGACCTTTTGGACGGAAGCCACATAGGGATTCCCTCCTTCGGCTATAGGAGCGCCGGGATCAAAATTAAAATCATAGAGGTGAATATAGTCGCCGGCTTTGGCGTATTCCCATACGGTTTCAAGCGTTTCCAGATATTCTTCCGGTTGCTCTCCAGGGAATGAACGAATCGTGTTCAGGTGGGCGGTTATCGGTGTGCCGCGCAAATCGCCCAAGAATCTCAAAACGCGTTCCCGGTCGTACCCCTTTTTCATGAGCTTTAAAACGCGGCTGTTGGCCGATTCCATTCCGACATGGAGAAGCGTGACACCGCCTTGGGCCAAGAGTTCGAGCCTCTCCTTCGTGAAATAGTTCTCGACGCGCGAATGCGCGTACCATCGCGTGGAAAGCTTCTCCCGCGCGATCCGTTCGGCGATCTCAACGTGCTGTTTCGGTATGAGAAGTTCGTCGACAAAAAAGAGCTTGGTGGCTCGATAAAGCTTTTCGTACGTTTTGATGTCGTGAATGACCGAATCGGTGGTACGCGCGCGAAATTGGCCGAAATAGTTTTCATGATGATTGCAAAACGAACAGATGTCGTAATAACAGCCGCGGGTACAGTACATCGGCAGAACCGGCTCCGGCGTCCAGTAGGACTGTAGCCGAAGTCCCGAAAAGTCGGGCGTCGGCAGCTGATTCAAATCTTCTATTTTTTGGGAGGAGTTATGCCGGATGCTTTCTCCCTGCCGATAATGAAGATTGGGCACCGTTTTCAATTCACCACCGGTTACAACCGCATTCAGGAGAGAAAGCAGTGCTTTTTCTCCTTCGAAGGTCACGACGTAATCAAAGATATCGAATGTCTTGGCGTTACTGCAGATCACGTCCCGGAGCGTTGTGATAAAGCTTCCTCCGATCACGAACGCTTTGGAAACCGCTGCCTCCCGCATCCATCGCGCCAGCAGGAGTGCGGGCAGCAGTTGCTGTGGATTCGCACAGGAGAAACCGACGAGGTCAAATGGCGAATTCCTCGTTAAGAACGAGAGGTGCGATTGGAAAAACTCGTGAAGAAGCCGGTATGAATTCTCTTGTCCGGCGAATTGAATAAGATCGTCCATGGAAAAGCGCATTCGCGTGCGGTCGATCTCGACCGAAAAACCATTTCCACCGAATGTGTGCCGTATCGGATCCGGCTCGGTTGAATAACATTCCAATGCAAGTCGAACGATCGCCATCGCGCGGTCATACATACGGGTGTCGTAATAGCGTTTCGGGTCGTGAAAGATGTCAATGGCATCCTGGATCGCAGACCGGAGCTGCGGCAGCATATACAGAGCTTTAGCCTGGAGCGTTTCCGTCCCTCCCACGGCTTCTTTGGAACGAATCTTTTCTTCTTGTTTCAGCAAAGTCGCAGGTTCGAGTAAAAAGCCCAGGAAACCAAGATTGCTGTCCCAGACATCCACCTCTCCAACGCCTTGGGCTTTAAGATATCCTGTCAGGCAAGGGATCCCGAGAGTAGGCATGTCGACATAGGATGCAGGAGGGTACACCAGCAGCACTTTGGCGCCGGCAAGATTATGCGGAGAACCGCCCGTCGGGTGTGGTTTTTTCATCTTTCTTTAAGGGAGGCTTGGGTATTTCCTTCGACGATTCTATTTTAAGATATGAATCCCGCCTCAGTCTAATCATGATCTACGTCATGATTTGTGCGGGTACTTGACAACCGAGTAAACAGGAATCAACCGCGATTGCGAAAGCCCCGATCGCAAAAGCCGCCGCACTATAAGCCAATAGAATCAATAGGTTATTTATTTGGATGGATCGACAGATCCCTAATAATCACATGGAGGGGCTGGGTGAGCACAAAAAGAATAGCTCGCGCCACATCTTCCGGCTGCAGAAGTTGTTTCGCCAGAGCTTCGCGCTCCTCACGATCGGTCCAATATTCATTCCATAAATCCGTCACCACCGTGCCCGGGCGAAGCGTCGAAACTTTGATCCCGTAGGGCTTCACTTCCTTTTGAAGCGCGTCCGAAAATCCGACAACGCCATACTTGCTCGCCGTATACAGCGCCATGTTTTCCTGGGGGACGGTTCCTGCAATCGACGAAATGTTCACAATGTGGCCGCTTCGCTGGCGTTTCATCAGAGGGAGGACTTCTCTGCAGCAAAGTGTCGTGCCCAAAAGGTTGGTGTCCAAGATCTCACGGATTCTTTCCACCGGAGTTCCATCGAGCGGAGCGCTCGTTAAAATGCCGGCCGAGTTAACGAGAACGTCGATCCTCCCAAACGTCTCGAATGTCTGGTGAATGAGTGCCTGAATATCCTTGGGATTGCGGATGTCGGCGGGGAAGATTCTCGCGTTACGTCCGCAAGCCTTTTGCACCTTTTGAAGCTCCGCCTTCCGGCGGGCCGCAAGACAAAGCTTCATCCCTTCTTTGGCCAGCAGAATAGCTGTGGCGTTTCCAATGCCGCTGCTGGCTCCTGTCACAATGGCTACTTTGAGATTTTTCTCAGCCATGTTGCAATGCGATCCGGAATCTCGTCCGACATCTCATACGGGACATCGTACTCAAAGCCTGGGAAATCGCGACATGCTTTTGTAAAAAAATGATTCAGGCCTTTAAAGCGATGAACCTCATACGGCACATGGGACTTGGACAGCGATGCAGCCATCGCCGCACATTCTTCCACCAAGATTTCCGCATCTTCTTCGCCGTGCAACAAGAGAACAGGAATCCGAAGGTTTTTGGCTTCCAAGGCTGGTACGTTCGAAATCTGTTCCGACCAGAGCGCGAGGCTTTTTCCCATCCATGGAACGTTTTTGATTTTGCCGCCGGTTTTCGAATGGAGCGACCGGACATATTGAAAAATCCGGCGTAGGCGAGCGATCTCGCTTCGAGTTTCGGCGCCAGGTCTTTTCATCCGTCGAGCCTTAAAGAGAGTCTTATTCAAGATGACTCGATCCAGTGAATGCGCCCGTGCGCCGGCCAGGACAACTCCTCGTATTTGCCGACTCTTCAGAGCGGCGGAAATCGCCAAGTTGGCGCCCTCACTAAAGCCAACGAGGATCACGGGTTTTCCTTTCATGCGATCCGCAACACACTCCGTGGCGGCAATGACATCCTCCAGCAGATTGGTCCGGCTTACCTCTTTCCAATTTCCCCCGCTCTTTCCCACGCCCCGTTTGTCGTACCGAAAGACACCGATCCCATGGCGGATCAGTTTCCGGCTAAGCTCCCGGAAGGGCCTCGCCTGTATGACATTTAGATCCCTCTCCTCAAACCCCGAACCACTGTCTCGTGTCTCCTGGCCGCTCCCATGAAGCAGGATCGCGGTGGGAAGCTTCGTTCCTCCTTTGGGAACCTCAAGTGTACCCCAAAGACGGGTTCCATCTTTCGAGCGAAAAGATAGATTCCTCTCCTTTCCTACAGGATCGTCACTCCGGTAACGAAGAGTTCTCTTCGGTTCTTTTATTTTTCTTATGTGCGCAACAAAGGGAATAGAGTCAGCGAATCGGCGGATGCGCAATTCAAGTTTCGGAAAAGTAATCGTTCGGGGCCCAAGGTCATCCCACTCGACGTGTCCGGACAGATCTTCGCGGTTCACTCGAATGTCAGCGGTATCGAAATGGGATCTCTTATCTGCCCGCCGCACAGTCAATTGTTCAATCCGATGATCATCCATGTTGTAGGCCACGTGCTCGATCCAGGAATGACGTTTCCCCCTTGGACGGAGGGGAAAGAAAGGAAAAACGAGATGGGTACCTAAAAGCGTAAGGTTGTTCCCGTTCTTAAAAAAGTGACTCCAAGATTCCCCCAATTTGGACCTAAACAATGCCCAGCCTCCTCGATGGGAACGAATCCATATTCGGTCGGTCCATTTTTTTCGGCCGGCTTTCTGGATTGTTTCGAGCTGTACGTAACGTAAATGCCGCCCCTCATATTCCGCAAGAGCGTACCGTTTGAACCCAGGTGACTTAACCGTGTTCTCAAAGATCGTTCTCCGGCGGCTCGAACGGACTCGAACATACGAACGCCCCACAATTCGGCCATCGAGCGTTTCTAGAGAGAACGAAAAACCGCCGAGCATGGGAGAGATAGTACCTTACCTTGAATCACGTGACTCGAACGGACCGAGAACGAAAATTGCGGTTCAGCAGAGTTTCGAAAAATTCAATCGGTTTCTGTAACGTCACCCTTCCCATCCGCCGGGACTCTTGAATGTTCGAAACTAGGTAGCTCTCCACATGGCCGTCGATTTGCCGTAAAAAGCCATTTAGACCCCGAAGAAGGGAAACGGTAAAAGTACGGGAATGTTTTATTTCCACCGCAATAAGTGGCTGTGATCGATCTTGTCTGGATTCCAAGACAAGATCCACTTCAAACCCCTCCTTGGTCCGGAAATAATATACCCGTCGCAATTCTGTATGTGCAGCCCATCGGTAAATGGCTGCGACGAAAGACGCCTCCAGCATGATGCCTGGATCTTGTGGGAGCCCGCCTGCAAGTTCCCAGGCCATCCAAGGTTCTGTGAAATAGATTTTCGGAGTCTTGATAATCCGGTTGGAGCGATTTGAAAAATACGGTTCCAATAAAAACACCTGGAAACTGGCTTCCAAAATGGAAATCCACCTCTTCACCGTGTTGGGAGCAACCGACACATCGCGGGCAATATCCGAAAAATTGAGCATCTGACCGTTCCGCAAGCTCAAAATACGTAAGAAACGGGTAAAATCCCGCAGGTCCCCCACCTCGGCGATTTGGTGCAGATCTCGTTCAATATAGGTTTGGATGTAGCCCTTCAACCAGCTTTCTCGTTTCTTGGGGAATAGAAAAGGCTCGGGGTACGAGCAAAATTGAAACCATCCGTCTTTGGTAAAACGCTTTTTATGTTTCCTCCACTCCAGAACGTCGAAAGGAAGCAAAGGCAAGTACACCGCTCGTCCCGCGAGACTCTCTCCGATGCGCGCATGCAACAATAGATTTTGTGAACCAGTTAGAAAAAAGCGGCCCGGGCGTCGGTCTTTGTCGACGGCGGCTTTAAGATACGGGAAAAGATCCGGCGCGGCTTGAACTTCATCCAGGATGATCGGAGATTCCGTATCCAAAATGCTGTTGGGATCCGTGAGTACCGTGGCCTGAATTGCGGGGTCGTCCAAAGAGTAATAGGGAATGTTCGGATACAGATGCTTGAGCAACGACGTCTTACCGGACTGCCGGGGCCCCACGACCGCCACGATCGGGTGGCGACGTGCGAGGGTTCGAATTCGCCCTTCGATCGTCCGAGATACCCACATACGACCAATTTGCATTCTTACTGCAAATTAGTCAACATCCATTCTTGTACGGGGAAAATGGGCGGTAGACAGATTTTACGGCCGGACACCGTAGAAGGTAGTAAGATCGGTTTCAATTTATTACGGTGAAGAAATTGCGCCAAAGGAAACGTCATGTCCTGCTTATGGTGACAGGCTGCGTCCAAGCCGAACTTACACCGAAACTCGTTTCCGACTTGAAATCCTTCCCCGGGATCGGCCGGCCGGAAGTCATTGTCGTAGCCACCCGGCCCGCGCTTAAATTTTTCAACACGGCAAAAATTGAACGACTTACGGAGCATAAGGTTTTTGTTGACCACGAGGACGGCACTGTGGAATTTCCGGTCCCGCACATAAATCTTCCCGAATGGGCGGATGCCATCTTTGTTTATCCCGCTTCAGCGAACACGATTGCTAAATGTGCCCACGGACTGGCGGACAGCCTCGCTTCCAATATTGTGTTGGCCGCAAAACGCCCCGTATTTTTTGGCCCTACGATGAATAAGGCTATGTACGAAAATCCTGTGACTCAACACAATCTAAGACTCCTCAAAAAGGCGGGATATGTTCTTTTGCCTCGAAAAATGTGCCGAGTCACGGTGAAAGCCACGGGGCAGGTGGAAGAAAGGCTTTTCTGCCCGGAGAGCATGGTGCTGGCCATGTGCTTAAAGCTATTCCGACACAGTCCATGAAAAGGCCCTATGCATACAATCCGCAGCGTTGATTGTCACATCTGCTGTTCTTCATCGTAAATATATATAGTAATCATCCGATGCGAATGTGGTCCTTCCTCGTTTTCGTTTTGTTCTTTCACTCGATAGCTCTTGCAACTGAAGGTGAACTCCATGGCCATGACACAGTCCCTGTGGCCAACGCCGTTAGGAGTGGCGAAACGATTCAAATAGACGGGAAACTCGATGAAAACTCGTGGAAGGAAGCCCCCGTTTACACCGGGTTCACTCAAATGCTGCCTTTCTTGGGACAACCGGCGACGGAACGGACGGAGTTCCGGGTTTTGTATGACGACGTGAATTTGTATTTTGGAATCATTCTTTTTGATCGAGAACCGGACAAGATCGTGAAACGGGCGATGAGCCACGATTCCGTCCGCACGTTTGACGATGATTTTGTGACCGTTAATATCGACCCTCAGCACGATCATCGCACCGGTTATAGTTTCACGGCTAATCCTCGCGGAGCGCAAGTAGATGGTAAGGGAATCAACAATGGGAACCTTTTTATCACCGAATGGGACACGGTCTGGAGTGCAGGAGCACAAATTCGAGAAGACGGTTGGGTAGCCGAGTTCAAAATTCCGTTTACTTCTTTGGATTATGACGCAGCGGGCAATAAAGAGTTCGGTCTCAATGTCACGCGACAAATCGCCCGCAAGTCCGAGCTTTCCGTATGGGCGCCGCTCTATCGCCCTTTCCCGCCACGGGGTACAGACCTGGAGACGGCCGATTTTGGTCATCTAGCCGGTGTCGAATTCTCGCCAAAGCCGTGGAGACATTTGAGCCTGCTTCCGTATTTTTCCTCCGGTTTTCGTGAGAATCTTACGGACACAGACTCGGTAATACCCGCCCATACGAGAGACGTCGTTCTGAAACCAGGAATTGATCTGAAATATCCGATTGAACGGACGGCGATTTCTCAACTCACCGTAAATACTGATTTTTCGCAGGTGGATGTCGATAACCAGCAGATAAACTTAAGTCGGTTCGACCTGTTTTTTCCGGAGAAGAGGCCGTTTTTTTTGGAAGGGAGCCAATTCTTTGAATTCGGAGTACCCCAATCGGCACAACTTTTCTTCAGCCGGAAAATCGGACTTCAAGACGGCCGGGAAGTCCCTATTCTCGCAGGGGGCCGTTCTTATGGAAAAATCAACAGATCGGAGTACGGCTTTCTAAACATCCAGACGGAAGACACATCCCAGGTCCCGGATCGGAATTTTACCGTCGCGCGTTTCAAGCAGGATATTTTTGCGCGATCGGAGATGGGATTCATGGCGATCCATCAGCAGGACACCACCGGTCCTCTCGGATCGAACACGTCGGGTGGAATCGATGCTACCTTTCGATCGGTCAACGGCCGTTTGGTAGTGAATAATTGGGCCGCGGCCACCAACTCCGATCCCAACATGCCAGACGAAATAACCGGAAACGGCACATCGGCGTACAACGGAACCGTTTGGCGACCGGGGTTATGGGAAGTTCGGCAATCGAATCTGTATGTAAGCGATGAATTTAATCCAGAAGCTGGATTCTTCACACGCGCCGGCATATTTGAGCCCGCAGCCTCACTTTACCGGAGCTTTCTTTTCCCGGAATATGGCTTCAGCGAAACTAAGGTCGGTGTCCAAGGAAATTTCTTCACTTCTGATGAAATGGATCAGTTTCTTGACTATACGTCGCAAGGAGATATTACGCTGACATCGAACAGCGGCTACACGTACCACATCGTCGGAAAACACTTCTCTGATAGAGCCCTCAACCCCTTCGTCCTCAATTCAAAAGTAACAATTCCTGCCGGTCGATATACGGAGTCGAACGTCGGATTCGGTTATTTTACGCCATCGCGATATGCTATCAGTGGATCCGTCGAATACAGTTACGGTGGATTCTACGGCGGGACAATCCACACCTGGATCCCGACTTTCACCGCGAAACCGATCGACGGACTTTACCTAAAAACGGACGCAAGTATAAGTCGGATCGAAATTCCTTCTTTGAACGCGGACTATTTTTCTTCGGCTCTCAATTTCTCCGGCAGTTACTCATTTCTTTTCAAGATGTCGATCGATGCCAATGTCGGTTGGAATCAGGATAACTCTCTCCTGGTGTTCCAATACCGATACCGTTGGCATTTCGCCTCTTTAAGTGATTTGTTTGTCGTTTACAATGAGGAGCGAGCTTCTTCGAATTTGAACACGAGCTTTCGAGGTCTTATTTTCAAGATCGTGGGGTATTTTTCGATCTAAGGAAACGGATTTGGGGTCGCCAAGATCTTATGGCATAATCACCGGGCATCGAAGTCAAATATTCGCGGTATCGTGTCGGGAAGAGGGAACAACAATCTGAAGCGAGTTCCAATTGAAATAGACAAAGACCTAAAGCGCATTAATCGGCTGTGGGGCACGAATCGACCTATGCTCATCGATATCCCCAAGAGCCTGCCCAGCCCGGAAAATGCTGTTGAATGGGCGCTTTCCATCTGTCAGGAAGATCGTGCTCTCATCGGCACCGCTATGCGGCGGGTATTTAAGGACGGAAAAGATGACGATGATGCGATGATCTATGCCTCTCGGGGAAACGCGAACGCCAAAACTCGCGCGGCCCTGATCAGCGGCGTGCGTAAGAAGCTGGCCGTTCAATTGCAAACGGACTTTCTTGAGAAAAAGGCGCCGGAGTTCGGGAAATATATCAAGCGGGCATTTCATTCGGCATGGTCCATGGCTTACCCATTCGGGTATGATCCCGGCATTTCTCTCTTCGTAACGGGTTCAGACCACGTATATGATGCGCACTGCGATGTGGGAGACGGCATTTTGCTTCAGTTTCACGGCAGAAAAATCGTTAAACTGTGGGGGCCAACTCAAAAGTTCTACGAGAAGGTTATCTTCGATCACGATTTTCGTGGAAAGCCGGAGCTGTTCGAGAGTCCCATTGCTACATATGAACTAATAGCCGGGCAAGGGATTTACTTACCACGAGGAGCCATGCACGAAATATCTGTTCGCGGCGGAGAAATATCCGTATCTGTAGGGATTCGGCCCGAATCGATTTATCCAGTGATGACGCTCTGTACGGAATTATGTGAGATGGCAGGAGTCAAAGACGCTTTCTCGGTTGTCCCGGGGTGCAACGATTGGTCCAAGTTTCTGGCGAAAATGTTCAACCCGACAGATTTTAAGAGGTATCTCGGCAGCCGCACGATGCCCCCCGCTCTTCGCCAAAACCTATTGACAGTTCTCCAGCCAAAATCTGAAAAGCTGTCGGAACGACTGGCGCAATTATTGGACAGATGGTGGCAAAAATTTTGCCGGCGACGGAAGCCTTCGCCGACCGGTCCCCTCCCCGCTAGGCCGATCGACCGCGAGGCAATCCTTAAACAGTGGGAGGACGAGAGATATCGAGCCCGTGAGCAGAAACGAGGTTGATCAAACACATTTGCTTGGGTTTGTGGATGAGGCGAAGGAAATGAGCTTGTGAATATCCTTCGTCGTCCTAATTTCCCGGAAGCCATACGCACCTTCTTCCATGACCATGAGGAATGGGAGCGAAGTGGTGAGCTGCTTCGACGGAAATATTGGAAAACACACGATGCGATAGAGGAAAAAAAGCGGAGTTTCGCTTGGATTCAAGGAAAGAGCGGGTTGCCCTGGCTGGAGTTATCCATCAAATTTCCTTTCGAGGAGATGCTGGAAGAAGCGAGGCGTTTGCGTCATAGATTCGTATCACACAGATCAGGCGGGAGAAGAGGATACCTTGACGGAAATCGTGGATGGACGGCGTTAACGATTCATGGCCTGGGTTCCGAGATTACCGGTAATGCCCATAACTATGGCTATGAAGATGACAAGGCAGCACCTCACAAGTGGACGGAAATCGCCGACATGTGTCCAGTCACCACACGATTTCTCAAAAGAGTGTATCCTTGCGACAAATTTTATCGAGTTCGATTCATGGTGATGGCGCCCCAAGGGTTCATATTTCCGCACACCGACCGCGAGAATTCCTACCTGGGCGAAGTCAATTTTGCTCTCAATCATCCAACAGGATGCTTTCTAAAGATGAAAGGGGCGGGTTTTGTCCCGTTCCGAGCAGGAAAGGCCTTTATTCTCGATGTCTCGAACATCCACGCCGTGGTGAATTTGTCAGATGAAGAACGGTACCACATGATCGTTCATGGTGAAACGATCCGAAATGAAAAATGGGGAAGGCTGATCGAGAAGAGCTATCGCGACTTTATGCGACGTAAGTAAGGACCGGTTCTAAAATAAGTAGTTCGTCCATATGAAGTAAACGGCTCCCAGCCAAAAAGGTTGAAACAATACGTATATGAGCGGTTTCATTCCAGCGTCAATTGTGGCGGTCACACGGGTTCCAAGCCGAAGTTCCGAAGTGTCGGGGCATCTTATCTGACCCTTAATCAACACAGTAGACTCGGGTGGGGACATACCCATAAACGCCCATTCCTTGGATTCGCGTGGTACGTATGTAGGAGAAAGATGAATTAAACGTCCATTGCAGGGTATTCCGGTCACAACCAGCGACACCCGAAATGGTAATCCCATTCTAAGTTCCGAAGCCTTTTTCTCGGAAATCAACAATTCGATTCCCAACTCTCCAGTAGCCAATAGAACGAGGGGATCCCCCTTACGCACGGAATGTCCAGCGACGTCATGAAGCATCGGCGTAATCACAATCCCTCGATCCGGGCTTCGAATCATAAGATCCGATCCCCCTTTTGAAATTCGGAAGAGCGGCGCACCAACCCCCACATGTGCACCCTCTTCCACGTATACCTCTTCAATCGAACCCCCACCCGTTGATCGCACGAGTGTGGACTGCAGAGGGAGAATCGTACCCTCCGCCGGAATTCTATAGGGAATGGGAGCCATAAGGGCTGCGCCTAGCAGGAGCATGCACACGATGGGTTTCCAAGATATTCTAAACCGGTAGAGAGATCGCAAGAAATGGGCGCGATTTGTCTGTGGTACTCTTCGTAGAAGGTAGCCGATCATTCGCGATATCAAGGCTAGAAGCATGAGCAGATAAAGAATTTGCGGGAAAAAAATTGAATATGCCCATGCGATAGAGACAAGCCATAAAGTGAGCAGAAGTTCGCACGTTAGAAAGAAGATCGTGGAGAAATAAAACAGCCAGAACCAGCGAATCTCCCGCGATGTTGGAACGGATGTTGTTTGGGCTTTGTTCCCCGTAATCGCCTGAAGGATTCTTGAATTGCAGTACCGGAAGCTTCGCGAATAGAGATTATCGATGTTGAGCAGATCGGACAAAATGAAATAGCCGTCCAGTTTGAACACGGGGATAATGCTGAACAAAATATCAATCCCATTGGCGAGACAAAAAAGAAGCCCAAGCAATTGGATGTAGGACCCGGAGGGCGCCACACTCCAAACAATCATTCCGCAGCTCCAGAGTACGAGTTGAGATAAAACGCCGGCGAGCATGACGAGGATTCTATTTCGTTGTCGGAAGAAGTAGCTGTCTGAAACGTCCGCGAAGAAGGCCGGAAGAAATCCAAGAAAAAGAATCACCCCCATACGCCGAACCTTCCCTCCGAACTTGTAACAGGTTAGTGCATGGCCGAATTCGTGGGCGACAACAGAGAAACGATTAACAAAAGTCGCCAACACGATGTGGTTGAGCATTTGATATATCGGTTTGTTAAATCCCCTGATCCAGTAATCGCTGTGGACCCAAAACAAAACCTGTGCGACGAAAAACAGTCCGGCCATCAAAGTCAGCGTGAAACGGGAAAACAGCAGGTTGATAAGCGGCTTAAAACGGCCGAAAATTTCCTGGGGATCAAACAGATTGAACTGTGTGGTGAGAGCCGGCAGATGGCGCTGTCCCCCGTCCGCCGTGGAAGTTTGTGTTCGCAAAATGGCCTCTGTGGCGGTGTCTTTAGCCCAAAGGTGATCGCGTTCTAACTCGTTCCCAAGATTCGATCTTTTGGTGATTTCGATGAGCCCAACGGGATCCGCATTATGGAGTCGACAAAAAAGGTCTGACCAGAAGTTCACTTCGATCGAGGTGGGATGCTTCATGCCCCAGCGACGACGCAAAAAGCGAGCAAACATGTTTTTGAGAGACGAAGTGATTGCGAGCCGCTGAGACGGTGAAAGCTTGAGATGGTGATCTGGTTCCAGGAGTCCTTTTCTATCCATATTTACGAGAAACCCTTCGATGGAATCGGATTCCATTTCGACGCCGTATTTATTCGAAAGAAATTCGCTTGCCTCAACGGCAGTGGCCGGGCACCGTTGGAAGAATCGGAGAAGCCCATATTGGAAGAAGGACAGTGACCAGTAGGTACCGAGAATCGGGTCTGCGGCAATGTGACTTAGTTTTCCGCGAGAATATGTGCTTCGGATCGAAATATCCGATCGAACTTTAAAGATCCTATACGACAAGATTCACGCGTATGTAGCGAGTGATCTGCCGCAGGAGAATCGTCCCTGCCGTTCGCCATCCGATGGCGATATGCCCGATTCCGGTCATCCCCGGTTTAAGTCCGGGATGTGCATTATCGCAGTCGGCATATACGCGGAAAAATCGTTCTGGCGGTTCAGGTAAGTCCTCCTTCGGAGTTTCCGCCATAGGCGCGATCCTGGTCAGGGTCGCCGTAAAGGTCTCTTCCGGAATCGCCTGGACCTTGAACTCAATCAAGTCGCCTTCGTGGATGAGGGCAACGTCCTTTTCGCTGACATAGATTCGAATCATCATTTTTCGCAGGTCGGATACTTCCATGATTAGATTGCCGGGTTCGACCTGCTGCCCGATCAAACGCGAAATATCGGAGGATACGACGACGCCATTTATGGGCGAGCGTACGAGCGGATAAGCTTCTTTGGTACGGCCGCCATGTAAACGAACAAGGGGCTGGTCAATAGTGACCGCGTCTCCTTCCTGAACAAAAACCTTGTCGATGGTGCCTAAGAGAAAGGTACGAACAAAGAATCTACGGGATGGCTCGACGAGCAGGTTGCCACCTACGTGTAACTTCCATGGGAAGACCAACAAGATGACGGTGGCAAGCGCAAATTTCCCGATTTTCGAATTCACAACACGAACCAGGAGACGCGAATCGGTGGCATGGCTGCGAATCTTTTTAAGCTGCTCAAGCCCTTCGACGGCTCTGCCCGGCATGAACGATAAAGTATTCTTGTGTTCGGCTTCATCGAGGCCCAGAGTTGAAAGAGGGTCCTCCAGAAAACCGAGAGTTTCGGATTTCTGTAGAAAATCGAGCACCTGATCTCGATCGATCTGAAGCCCATGTTCGTCACGTAATTTAATACACACGGTTTCGATATCCCATTCTCCGGATTCAAATTGTTCCGCTACCAAGTAACCGGTGGAATCGAGACGTAATGTGGCTCCCGTACGGGAATCATTAAGTTGAAAATGGGAGGGATCAAGTTGCTGGATTTGAAGATCGGATCGAAGCTTGGGTTGTCGCCTTGCGGTAGTCATCTGAAAAAGTCCTTGATTTCTAGAGCGTTAGGTTAACACAGCTGTCGTCTATGGGAAGCTTGACACGACCTTAGTGGTTTTGTTAGCTTATGTATGTAACTTTTGTGATTAATTGTTACTAAAGTTACGTGCCTACTAGATCAATAGTTTGGTAGGTCTTCGCCGAAACGGCTAACCGGCAGCGAAAGCGCGGGGCGCAAAGGTGGTGACCTAAAGGCTGGCATGTGTGTTGGCCGATGGTTGATTATCTGTCGAAACGAAGGAGTCTAAAATGAAGAAAGAAACAAAGAAAGTGGAAGTCAAGAAGGTTAAATTGGATCTCGAGATCCTGGAACTTGAGGCCAAGATTGCTCCCAAGCTTACGCAGTCTTCTGGCGCAGAGTGCTAATTTAGCCTTCCTAACGGCTTAGAGAAAAAGGCCCCCAAGCGGGGCCTTTTTCTTGTGGTGCGCCCATCATGGGCAATTGTCCAGTAATTCCCAGAGAATCCAGTTTGATAAATGTGCGCGTATCGGTTCTAAATCTTCCATCAAGATCTTCAGAGTTGTATTTGAGCGACCGTTGCAGCAAAGTCCAAACAGTGGGCTAGAGGCCGTAAAAGCGTATAGAGAACAGCAATTCCCGTAAAGTGAAGCGACCCGGACGAGGCTCTTGGAACTGATTATCTCGGTATTCTTCAAGCAAACGGTCTAACCCACCATATTTGTTTTCTCAGAAATTCCATCAAATTCACCCGCGATTCGAATAGACTTATTGGTCCCTCGATCTCTTCCTACCCTAACAACCCTATGAAGATGAAAGACCTTACAAAATAGTAGTGCGGGAGGAGGATTTCCCGACATTCAGAGAAGTAGCGTATAAAGTTTCGGCTAAGATCAACATCACGGTTTCCAAAATCGTAACCGGTTCCCTTTGTGGATAGGGCTCAAAATAGTTGCCATGTAACGTCCTTGGGAGGTACTTAACTGAGGTGATTTGGACTCTTCCATGGAAGGATCCATCTTTCTTTCTTGCTGAGGAGTCGGATGTTCAGGGATCTCAGGCTTCTGTCGACCATAATCTTTTTTTTCGGGATTTCCTTGCCTCCTCAAAAGTTATTCGACAGCAGAAGAAGGATGCTCAAGCCCGAGTTGTCCAACTGAATCGCCTTGAACGATTGCGTGGAGAGGAGGTGCGCGCATACTCCCACGCAATTCGAGAGATCACTGTCATCAACTCGCTGATCTCGCGATCGAACAGAGCTCCAATCAAGGACCTAGAGCTTTGGGAGGATTATATTTACCTGCTGACTTCCGACAATACGTCCTGGTATTTCTCGCTCACAAAGGCCTGTTACCGATTTAATTGTCCGCTGACCCAGATCTTAAATCCATCCACTTACGGTAGAATCGGAAACCTCTGGAACCTATATCTCGAGTCCTATCTCCATCAAACGACTGAACGATTCGACCGACAAGATCTTGAGATTCTTTTTTCGGAAGAAGGTCAGTCCCCTTTTCTGATCAGTGCTTTACCATTGCTGGCCGATCCCAATATTAACGTTACGATCCTAGTTTTGGGTCCAGACCGTTTTGACTCCAAGTTTTTGGAGGCCCTGCGGAAAGTCATTACCACCGGGGCTCCAGGCGCTCGTTTTATGGTAAGTCCCCTCAGAAAACAGGGGCGTAATACGCGCGCGAAGAAGACCGGTCCCCAACCAGCGCGCCTACTTACCTGGAGGTTTGACCACTCGTTCCTGAAATCAGGAACCCAGCTGCGGGTGTTTAAAAAACAGCTGATGAATCTGAGTCGTGGCACAATCCGGCCCTTTCTCCAGGTGCATCTTGCGATGGATTCGTTTCCCAGGCAGCAGCAAGCTATCTTCGCCGTCATGGATACTGTTCTTGAGATCCAAAATAATATCTCCGGATTCGACCTAAGAATACACGTCGGGAGCCTCATAGGCCCCGACGGACGTGAACTGAACTGGGAAACACAGCAAATGCGAATCGCTAATGTGGAAGATGTGATCAAGACGCTGCTCTGGGCCGAGTTCGACAATCGGGCGCTGGTTCCGAAACGAGCTCGCCGCTGTTCCGACGACGTATATGCCTCAGGAGTTTCATTGAGAGCGCGACAGCCGACTGAAGTGGAGAGCTGTTTTCCGTTGGATGAGATTTCCACATTGGAGCCGCCATTAAGTCGTCACCATCTACGTTTTGGGCGTGATTTTCAGGATATGATCATCGATGAATTTGAAGCTGAAAAGCGTCCACATAAATTTCTCTTCTTCGGCAACGGCCCTTTTGTTGTGGGCTCAACGCCGAGGCATGCGACTGCAAGGAGCATTTTACGGACGTTTCAGCGATGGCGTCCCCTTAAGTCGTATCTTAAGGTTTTTAGAAATTCCGAAGATCAAAAAAAAATGCTTTCGGTTTTGGACCTCCTCGTACGTAACGAAATCCTTGAGGTCCGCAGACCCCTTCAGCGCCGCCGTAAGATCTCGGCCCCGTCCAAACATGGCTGTATTCATTTCGTAGGCGTGGGACCCGGCGAAGAGGGTGCCATGAGCATCGGGGCGGCCGCCGCCTTGGACGGTGCTGAGGAGATTTGGATGCAGGATCTCGGACCTCCTGGATTTGAGCGCGCGTTTTTGCGTCGATGGATTTACAATGCTCCAAAGGTCGTGAACCTGAGCAGCTTTTATGATATCGCCGAGGCCTCGCGCTCTCTCTTTTATAACATCACCCCTCGGCGAATTTTGCACCTGGCGCAACAGGGACGATCTATTACCTTCGCTTTCTCGGGAAACCCCGAGGTGTGGGTGTATCTCACGGAAGTGGTAAAACAGCACACGTTGCATCAGAGGGTGGCCCTGAAGCTGACTCACTCTATGTCGTTCATAGACATCATGTACGAAGCGACCCCCCTCTCGTTTCCCGACAAAGTTCAAGTGCGCCTTGGAGGCGTGACCGCTCCGGATATTTCGCCAAATATGGATTGTATCCTTGGTCAGTTGGG
This sequence comes from Bdellovibrionota bacterium, assembly GCA_035292885.1. Classification (NCBI taxonomy): domain Bacteria; kingdom Pseudomonadati; phylum Bdellovibrionota; species Bdellovibrionota bacterium. The sequence goes on from DATDPG010000189.1 coordinate 24,461, forward strand.
GGATAGAGGAAAGACAGGATTCCACAGCGCCACGAAGCAGCTGGTAGAGGATCTCCAGCGATTTTTTCCTGATGACCATCCGATATTTCTGTCCGGAAACCACGCAATTTCCGGGACCCAGAAATCTTTACAAATATCGGTGAAGGAGCTTGCAGCCGTAGCTCTGAAATTCAATCAATGGAATTTCAGCGCTTTGATCCCTTCACTTAGCCGTGGACGGCTGGTTCAAAAGTTGTTTGCGGAAGGAAACCCCGACAATTCAATGGTTTTCTTCTGACGGTCGACGTGGTGAAGAAACTAGATATCCACGGGCTTACGCCCGGGGATCTTCTAAGGTGTATTAGAGGAGATTATCTCCAAAATCCTGGATAAAATGGATAAATTAGAAGTAGTTGAGTAACCTTACGTTCTATCATCTGTGTTGAACCTTCCTTTTCAAGTTTACTTTGCCTTCCCCGACGGTCTTCTTCGTTATAATTGTCCGGAATGTGGTTTCCAATGTTGCAAGGGCGCTGGTTTCGGTGTCACCGCTAAAGAAATGACCAAACTGGAAGTCTTGTACCCTACGCTTAAATATTTTGCTCAACCAGCTACCAGACGAGCCGTAACAGGCGTGCCACTCATCAATCTGAAGCCGAAATGTTTTTTCTTACAAGACTCTGGTTTTTGTGACATACAAGCCAAACACGGCCGCGATTTCAAACCTATAGTTTGTAAAACATTCCCGGCAAACGCCTATTTCTTTTCGAATGATATTCTTGTGGTGGACGTTAACTTTCTTTGTCCGCTTAAGATTTCTAGCTCTCCAGAAAATGATGCGGTTTTGTATTATGAGGACATTTTGAAAGATATTATGGTTGCAGCCGATTACATTAAAGGCGCAGGAACAGTAACAGCTAGGAGGCCCGAACAACCCCCACAAGTGAGAGAACTCACAAAGCAAATCATTCAGCATGAAACTTGGTCTCGAGACTCTTTTCGTAGGATAGAAACGACGGACTTGTTTGATGTGCTTGCCACCTGGGAATTAACGTCTCTACAAGAGAATGACAGTGAACCTGAAGTGCCACCGCCACATTTGATCACAGAAAAAAAACAAGAGCTTGAGTTGTTCCGACGGCAAATAGTAATGTTTATCGGCGCTGAAGATTACCTTGCGACACGAAGCACTATCGACGATATGGCATTAATTGTACTGTCTTCGTCGATCCGGATGTCAATCTTGAAACGATTCCCCCACATTGTGTACGAAACGGAATTTTTGCCATCTATCTCACGAATATTTTGTGCTGCGTCAACCCTTGTTCAACTTGCGTCAATAACGCAAGGCACTCCCTGCTCTCTGCAAGCAGTTTCTACAGTAACGTCCTCGTTTCTCGCTGCAATTTTCCTGCTTGGACATTTAGATCATGTGCCAACGATTCCAGCCCCAAGAGAGGGAGAAAAGATGACCATTGACGCAGCACTGTCCTACGAAGGTAACATAAAAAGATTCTTTCAATTCGTATATGAGCAGAACGACGAACTAAATCTAACGTTGAGAGAGATTGTTGAGCAGCATGCAAAAGAAGATCGATTTGACTCGTTGATGTTTCTTAAGAGCTTATCCGGGAACGCAATAAGCCGTATGAAGTTTCTACCAAAGGGCCCAACGCATTCGATATCGTAACTTGATGTGTCAGATTACTGCTTAATGAGCTTTGCTTGATCCAAAAACCCAAGAATCTTTTTTGCACTTTCACCTACATTTTCGGTGTCGGTCCTTACCAGGACTTCGGGGTTATCAGGAGGTTCATAGGGATCTGATACTCCTGTGAAGTTTTTAATCTCGCCTGCGATCGCTTTTTTATATAGGCCCTTTACATCCCGATTGATCAACGTATTTAATTCGGCCTTCACAAAAACCTCTACAAAAGGAACGCCGTCTTGCGCCGCAAGTTTTCGCACTTCATTCCGAATCTCTTTGTAAGGCGAAATCGCAGCCGTTATTGCGATGACACCGTTTCGCGCTAAAAGTCGGGCCACGAATCCAATCCTCCGAATATTGGCGTCGCGATCTTCTTTGGAAAAGCCAAGCCCCTTGGAAAGATACGTGCGAACCTCATCCCCGTCCAAAATTTCAAGTCGGCGATTGGAGAGTTGTCGTTTAATGACATTCGCAATCGTACTTTTTCCTGCACCTGACATTCCCGTGAACCAAAGGATGAAACCCCCTGGTGAATTCGTAGAGATTGTAGGAGCATTTGTGCGATTTTCGGATTTTGTATCGGCAGCGTAATAATCGCGAAGAACCTTTGCAACTTCAGGGCGTGTAAACTCTTGGGGGAGGTTCCCTCCACTACGCAAGATGTCGCGTACTTTGGTCCCAGAAAACTCTAATCGTTCAGAATCCCCATGAGGGCAGGTGCGCTCAGAGGCTAGGTTTCCGCATGCCTTGCAATAGAATGTGGGATCAAATTTGAGAGCAACTACACCCAACTCCGATGGTTCAAAACGATCAAAAATCTCCTGAGCCTCGAGCGGCCCGTAAAACTTTCCGACGCCTGCATGGTCGCGCCCTACAATGAAATGGGTGATGCCGTAGTTTTTCCTAACCAGGGCGTGAAAGATGGCTTCGCGAGGTCCCGCGTAGCGCATAGCCGCAGGGAAAGCTGCAAGCAGCGTACGGTCTTTTGGATAATAATTCTCGATCAGAATTTGATAGGCCTGGAAACGGACCGATGCGGGGATATCATCGCTCTTGGTTTCACCGATAAGAGGATGGATCACGAGACCATCGGTAAATTCCAAGGCAAGCTTTGTTAGATGTTCATGCGCGCGGTGGATTGGATTTCGCGTTTGAAAGCCGGCCACACGTTGCCATTTTCGCTGAGCGATCTTTTCTCTTAAAGCTTTTGGGGTCAGACGATACTCGGAAAAAGAAAGATTGGAGGGGAGGGGTAGAACCTTTACCTTTCCGCCAATCAAAAGGGTCGGCCTAGAAAGGAGATAGGCCACTCCTGGATGGCTCGGATCTTCCGTGCGATAGATCGCCTTTGCCTCATGTTTTGGATCTCGCTCAAAAATCTCTTCGATTTGAAGAACTCCCCAGAGTCGATCTGTACTATCGTAAAGCGCTGCCTTCTTCCCCACAGATAGCTCTTTTCGCTGGATATCATTGATAGCTATCGTTATGGGTAGTGGCCAAACCGTCCCGTTTGACAGTCGAAGTCGGTCGAGGACGTTTAAATAGTCAGCAGACCCCATGAACCCTTGCAAAGGACTAACAGCTCCTACTGCAATGAGCTCTAAATCTGCCAATTCCCGATTATCGAGTGTGAGCTTTGGAAGTGTCTTAGCTTCTTTTTCAAATTCAGAAAGCTCCGCCGAAGAGACGAGGCATTCAATTAATTGCCCACCATGAGGTTCGGTTAGCATAGTTTTGCTTGATCAGGTGCTACGGAAAAGACCTCTTTGGCTACACGGTTCCAAATTTCTTGGGGTGCCGCAAAAATCCCACCCGGTTGATGAGGATCCTTTTTACCATAGCGAAATTCTTTTCCATAACAGTCTGTAACGATACCGCCTGCGCCACGAAGAAGCGCTTCCGGCGCACATGTATCCCATTCCTTCAAAAATGGTACCGGATGAACGTAAAGATCGGCTTGATCTTGCGCGATCATCGCACATTTTAGCCCTACGGAGCCACAAAGGACGATTTCTGCGTTCTTTAGTCTTGTCTTAAGTTGTTCCAGTTTTGGATCCGGGTGAGATCGGGAACAGACAAACCTGAGACGAGGCGATGGAGATTGAGAAAGGATGAGTGGGTGAGGTGTTTTCTCTTCCGTCGGCTGTTCCACCATCCAGGCGCCTATCCCTATCCCTCCAAAGTGGAGAATGCCAGGGTCTGGACGATAAACCGCTCCTAGCTGGCACTTTCCATTCAGTGCAAGACCAACCATGACACTGAATTCTCCCGTTTGACTAATAAAGTCATTCGTTCCATCCAATGGATCCACTAACCAGAGCCGGTCGGAAGCTTTGTCCTCTTCATCTGGCGGGCTCTCTTCACTCACGATCCGGTCTTTTGGGAAATGTTGGTGCAGCATTTCTAAGATGATTCGGTTTGCGGCAAGATCCGCCTCTGTGACAAAGTCCCCTGGCTTTTTCTCCCGCGTCATTAACCCTTTTTTACGATAGTATTTGAGCGCTTCCCTTCCTGCCAAAACTGCGGCTTTAGTCGCGATTTTAAATTCCTGAACGAAACTTTTTATCTCTAATGGAAGAATAGAAATCATGTTACATTTTTTTTGTAAGTTCAGTAAACTTTTGAAATGAACCCAATGGCCATCTTTCTTGGGTTTTTTGTAGGAACTCTGGTGGGTTTCACATCTATTGGTGGCGGAGCTTTGCTTACTCCATGCCTCATTCTTATTTTACACATTTCACCTTCCATCGCGATTGCCACAGATCTCTTTGTCGGAAGTATTACAAAATTTGTGGGGGCAGGGACCTACGCGATTCGTCGAGAGGTGAACTGGGAAATAGTCGGTCGGCTCGCTTCTGGATCGGTTCCTGGAGCCATCCTGGGAACTCTTCTGATGAACTATCTCCCAAAAGAGGATCTCGAGCCGTTGCTCAAGCATCTTCTAGGTCTAGTCTTGATCCTGGCGGCAGCATCGTCATGGGCGAGAAGTAGATATTACAAACGAATTTCAGAACCTAAAGCAATGCCTTCCTTTGTTCGAACTATGATTTTTGGCTTTCTTGTGGGATTTATTGTGAGCATGACAAGCATTGGAAGCGGATCGGTTCTTCTTCTTATTATGACTCTCTTTTTCCCGATCCATCCCAAGACCATTGTTGGAACCGATCTCATGCATGCGGTGGTTCTTTGCTCAGCGGCATCACTCGGCCATTTGTTAAAAGGAAGAGTTGATTTTCATTTGGCAAGATCGATCTTAATTGGAGCCGTGCCTGGAGTTCTCCTCGGTGCGCAGCTTGTTTTGATTCTTCCAGCAAGGATTATTCGAACTGTTCTAACCGTAGTTTTGATGCTGGTCGGACTTCTAATGTTGTTGCATTAGAGGCTGGGATGTCTGTAATTAGATTGGCTTTTTATCTATTCTTTCTCTTTCTGATGGTTGCCAAGTAGCGAATAAGATGAATACATTATCATCACTTTCTACCGAACTTGTTATAATTTGACGTATGCATAACTCATACAATACAGCCTTTTTTAGTCGTTTGTGAAAATCTTTGGTATTGGTCTGAGTAAGACAGGAACTTCTAGTCTTTCGCGTGCACTCGAAATCCTAGGATTCAGTTGCATTCATTTCCCAAGCTCACTACGACAAATTGAGAAATATGACGCCAGCACAGATACTCCCGTTGCTCTCAATTTCCGTCAACTTGATCACCGCTTTCCCAATAGTCGCTTCATCTTTACACCGCGCGAGAAAGTCGAATGGCTTTCTTCATGCGAACAGATGTGGCGACGACGACAGAAGCTCTACGACCAGGATATTTTCATCACCGGAATCCACCGTGCATTATATGGCGGGAAACAATTTGACAGAAAAAAATGGTCCTCTGCCTATGATAGACACGACATCTTGGTGCGTCAGTATTTCAAGGGACGCCCTAAAGACCTCTTGATCCTTAATATTTTTCGTGTGAAGAACCCATGGATTCCACTTTGCAGATTTCTCGGTGTTCCAATTCCTGATGTCTCATTCCCAAGAGTGAATGACAGCCCGTCGATTGACGCAATTATTTTGCGATTGCTCAAGTCAACAGGTCATCCGGCGCTTGTTGCTCGTGCTTGCCTTGTTCCACAGGAATACGTTCGACACTTGGCGAGCCAAACTAGAATGCAGCATAATCAAGTCGCGTCTGCCGACAAAATCACCCGCGGTTGGGAAGTTTACCTTATGCTAACAAATATAGTGAAAGAGTTCGGATCTAGGAGGATAGCGGCTCTGAAACTAGGAGTTTCAATAAGAGAATTGAGTCGTTTGCAACGACTTGCGCCATCACCAACACATCAGCCTAAAGAAAGATCCACCACTTCTGTTTCCTCTAAGCGATAAAGAAAAGGTTCGATTTGATGGAGCCACACCCCACCATTGTGATCAGGGGGTAACGCAACGTAAACGGTCAAGAAATGACGACGCAGTTCAATCAACACAGCAGAAACCAGCCGTAGGCAGGAATCCTCGTTGGGAAAGGTCGTCGCGCACGAAGTTATCAAGAGAACAGTTCATAAAGCTCTTCTGGTAGGTTCTCAAGAACTGCCCTTTTAAAACGGATACCCAAGGGTGCTTTTTGGGGATTCACAACTCCAGCTTTTAAGTCAGTATACCAAGGAAAAGCGTCCATTTTTAGGGCCTTCAGGTGAATGCCCTTTAACTTATGGAGAAACACGGATGCCGAAAACTTGGTTATTAGTTGCTTGTCCTTTGATTCGTATATCCCTTTTTCTTTTCTAAATCTCTCCATCAATTGATGTAACAACTCAAGATTCTCCTGTATCAATCTTAATGCATCGCGACTAATTAGCATAAACTCAGTATCCAACATCCAAAATTTCGATGGATTTATCTTTAGGTCTCTCAAGGTTTGGTCGAGCCATTCTCTTGAGAAAGGAAAAGTGATAACTTTAGCTCCCCAGGCCTTTTGTATTCCAGGAATCCACTGCTCATGGGGAATACTAACTATGGAAATTTTCCCCGGCTTTAGCGCCGATAATAAATCAGGTCGTGTTAAGATCACATTGGAATTCATCAACACAATCGAACCAATAGGCAATGAATTCGGTAGATTAAGAATGGTGCTGTTTTCAAGAGTTTTTGAATAATGTACGCACTCGTTTGCTTCTTCATCTTGTAAGAAAGATAGGTCGAGTCCACGGCATGCTTTTGCTGGAATCACGAAAGTGATGTCTTGGTTTTTAGGAAATGCCTTCTTGATGTAGCGATATGTTGCTTTCATGGGAAGTACTTCGCGATCCTCTTCCGAACCGACAATTCTAAAGGTGGTCGACACATCTGAACGACCATGGGAAGTGGTCTTCTTTGTTGGAGACGATTTTATTAACGCACCAAAAAGTATCTTTCTTATTTCGTTCGCGGTTTTTTCGCTTGTTTGAGGCCTTTCTCCGTAATAAAGTTCGCGCAAAAACACCGCGTAATGATGCGACAAAGTATGCATCACTACTCCCCAGTCCTTCACAGCACCAGCCAAATATTCGAAATACCACGGCACTTTCTCTTTTGGCAGCTGAGCATATGTCAACCCCGGGATGCTTCCAATCAGAAGGCTACCCGCGATCTCGTCTCGCAAATGCCAATTATCGCACGGGTACTGTTCTCTATTCTCCTCAAACCGGCTGATCATCCTAAAAAGGAAAGGAAGATTTTCGGCCACTTTCAAGTGTGTTTTATTCTGAAAGAGCATGACACCGGTATTAAATACAGGTGTCACTGGAATATTCATGCTGGAAGCGAAAGCGCAAAATTTTTCAGGATCGATTTGCCGGCGTTGAAGGAAGTTTGCATAGTATTCCAAAGAGTGATTAAACGAAGTTCCAACTTCCTTCCGAGCCAGAAAATCTGCTCTAATCGGCAAACTGAAAAGCCGTTGGACATCTGCAGACGCGAAGGTGTCTGCATCAAGAAACAGGACTTCATCGGCATCCAGTTTTTGAAGACTCGTCCATTTTAAGAAGGTCAGCATATCTTGAGGCACATTTGCACAACTTTCCAAGTGCGCCAGCTTGCCAAGACTTTTTAACGAACCATCGGGTATTGAAGAACCATAAATAAAAACAACGATAGGAATCGTTGAGTTATATTTTCTGACGGATTCCACGCTACGCTGAACCATTCGGATATATATGGGATTATCATTGATTGCGTAATAAAGGAGCGATCTGTTCATGCGTTCTTTTCTAGCCTAACTTTATTAGGATGTGACAATCTTAGCGATTGATCATAGCCAGGACCATTATCCTAGTGACCTTTCCCCAATAAATCGAGCCACCGTATTTTCTCAAACACTACAATTTCTTCCAAAATGAACTTGTCCCAACGGAATTCGGGACACGTTCTCTAGCTTACAACAATGTTCGAAACCAATACGTGCGGGCCCCCTCGCCCTGAACGGTGCAAGAACTGATTACCAAAAAGACATCCACCGTCAGCGACCCATATTGCGTCTCTTGCCACACCTTGAATCGCTAAAGCTGTGGAGGCGATACTTCCCCTAAGTATGGGGCCGATCACCGGCTTCCCAAGTTGTCCGTTCTTAATCTCATAGCCATACTGGCATTGGATTTGAAATATCGTTCCAGTGGTCACAGCTCCAAGCGTACCGACCAGATAGAAGCCGTTCCTGACCGCTGCGATCAGCTCATCCGGGGCGGCCGTGCCGGGCATCATTCGAATGTTCATCATTCTCGTTATCGGCCAATACCGGAAATCCCGTGCGCGACCTCGTCCATTGGGCTCGGTCTTAAAGGCGAAAGCCGTCTCAAAGGTATGTAGCATATTTTGGACCACGCCTTCGCGCACAAGCGTAACTTTGCCGGCAGTTAATCCTTCCTCATCAAACGGAAGATGATCGATAACTGACGTCTCGTCCGGGACATCCTCAATCGCGACCTCCACGGAGGAGATTTTATTGCCGTGTACCAGTGACCCCAGGCGTGAATACCGATCGGCCTCGCAGGAATGTCCGAACATTTCGTGAATGAGCACGGCGGTCACCGTCGGATGCAATACGACATCGCACGTTACGTCCCGTTCCAAGGTGTCGGCATCTTGTAAAGTGCCACACACTTTTTCTGTGTCCTCCGTTTCGCGCCTTAAATCTTCTTCCTGCGGATCAAAGACGAAGCGTCGTAGGTGTAGAGAGGTTCTCTTCAGTCGTTGCCGCCGCTCAATCGTAACAACGCGAACAAGTTCCAAGCGTGATTTTCTAAATCCGAGATTATTTTCGAATTCGATCTGTCTCGCCTCCCAAAAGAAACGGAACGACATGGTTTTGTCCGCCAAAACATGGGCCGCTTCAACAAGGGTCGTAGGAATTTTAACGGGTTCGAAGTTGTTTTCGAAGAGGCACTCCCTGTTCGCCTCTCGCTCCCACCTCTCTCTAACGAACCGGGCGAAAGCGGCGTCCTTGGGAATTGTTGTTGACCTGTCCGGTACAATATCAAATCCGGTTCTTCCAGCGACGCGGAAAATGTGCCCGCTCCGCTCTGAGCGAATCGAATTTTCTATTTTCCCCTCGCGCACATAAAAAGTATGCGAAGAGAGGTTCTCGCGGCGTACGTCGATGTACCCCTCACTCCGGAGCCGTTTTTCCATGAGCCCGTAATTCGGATCTCTATCTACCATCTCATCTCCGGGACAAAGATGTGGGGGAACCAACCAGCTGCCATAAGGTTACCATCTTTCAAGACGATCGCGGATCGATCAATGAGGCCGAGGAAGCTCCCGGGTCTCGAGGTCGTGCTCTGGGAAGAAACTCGCCTTTTCCCGGACCAATAGGCGGCATGTTTTCCATGTTGGTATATTTCCCCTATTAAACTCACCGTGCTGGGCATATTACCGGCGCCCGAGAGTTGGCTGAATGGAATCGGAATTTGAGTCAGAAGCAAGACCTGATCGTGGTCGGTAAGAATGTCGGAAGAACGGGCCTCTCCGGGTCGAAGCATGAGATTGGAGGGATGGCATGACGGCGGACGATCGGAAGAAGGCTCAAAAAACGGGCCGCGGCGAAAACCGTTTCCCGTGCTTTTTGTAAGATGTTCGTGGGCCGTCGCAAGATCGGAAAAAGGTGTCACGCGATCGGGTCCGTAACAAATGGTCTTGCGGCTAGTGGGTGTGCCTTCATCGTCAAATGGCGCACTGCGATATCCCCCGTTTAAGTAAGGCTCATCGATGAGTTGGAAGGCATCCGGAAGGACCGAGAACATGCTTGTGTCCCATTTCAGACCCAAGCGAGCTGCGCCCGCTATGATACAGCAGATTGTTTCTACGACTCGAGGAGACAGCAGAACGGGCAGGGAACCTTGAAGATTTTGCAGGAATGAAGCCGGTTTCCCCATCCTAACAAGACGATTTTCTATAGAATCCGCAAGATCCTCAAAATCAACAGGGACATAATTCCAAATGTTGGAATGTGTGTTCAAGGTGCGATCTTTAAAAAGAACGATCGTGCGCATGAACGTTTTTTCGTAACGACCTTTAACGCCATGGCTATTCACGAGCGCGGTCTTGGAATGATCTTGTTCAAAATGGAGAATTACGTCCAGGTTAGGCCACTTTTGCCCGAGTTTCCGTTGATATTCTTCTGATCGTCTCAGGAGTTCTGACGAGCTACGGTATTCGCCTCCATCAAAGTTCGCGCCGATTTGCATAAGATCCCTCTCGGGGCTATTGAGTGAAAACGAACTTATCTCGCTTTCATCGATGGACGGAGCGATTATCCGTCCCTTTAGCTTATCGCGATCATCGGCGCATATCGAAAATCGATGTAACCTTTGCTTTCGGATGCCGGTGAACATTAAGCTGTGAGTACGAACCTCTCGCAGCGGACCCCTGTCTTCACTAGAGCTGGAAACATGAAGTCGCTCTTCAAAAAGAGACAGGACTTCGATTTCATCGAAAGAAGCGGAAAGCGTCCGAACAAAATGTCCCAATTCTTCCGTCGAAAATTCTTCCATGAAACCGAGTGATCGTAACATGCCGATGAAAAAACTATACTTTACTTGACCTTCAAAATCGTCGGGTACTATTTGATCTAACTGGGATATGTCGCAACTAAGGCGAGTTTTGGGCTTGCAGCTTCTGTGTAAGTTGCAGCCGATTGCTAGACCGCACGAAACCACTAAGCGCATGATCTCTTTCTTTGCCGGTCAGGAGTTCTTCGGCCTTTCGATATGCGTTTCGCGCCTTATCTGACTGCTTCATTTGAGTATATGCATCGCCTAGAGCCTCCATCAAGAGCGATCGGGCATCCGGTTTTGTCGCGGCCTTTTCGAGTAACGGGATGGCCCGAGAGACTTGGCCTTGCCGCAGGTAGACAACGCCGAGATTTCCATGGAGTTCTCCTTGTTCCGGCCATATTTCTAATCCGCGCTTTAGGATCTCCTCGGCCTGTTCCAATCGACCTTCGTACACGTATTGTTCACCGAGAAAGGGCACAATATAAGAATAAGAATTTCCCTCGTCTATCTCGCCGAGCTTTTCAAGTAAGGCCCGAGCGCGCTCTCGCTTCTTGTGCGATATCAAAACCCAGGCCTCGACCATCTTCATTTCTGGACTTGGCCAATCTCGGAGTCCTTCTTGGAGCAATTGCTCCCGTGAAGGGAGGTCCCGGTATTGGGCTGAGATTCTCACAACCGCGCCGAAATAAAGGTCCTCAAAGTTTGACCTGTCGTCGGTCAAGACAGGTGTGTCTGAGTTATCTTGGAACTCCAAAGTATTCATTTGAATGCCTCGGAGAGCGTGCCAAAGGCACTTCCGTTCATCCCGTAAATTCACCGAGTACGTCAGTTCGAGGGGCTTGAGCTGTCTTAGAATGTGGTCGAGGTTCCATGGCACACTGGCCCCGATCAAAATAAAGCTTCCTGGAAAATCGGTAATCACGAACACCTTCGGAAAGACACTTTTTAAAACGCGGGCCACCGCCTTTGCGGTTCCGTTGAATGGATAGGCAAGATTCATGGCCACAACGCCGTTTTTTGAAAGATGTTGTTTGATCTCCTGAAAAAATTCGAGGGTCGATAGGTGGTAAGGCGCGTTGGCCCCGTTATAGGTATCAATCGCGATGAAATCATACTTCTCCGTATTCTTTTGAAGAAACTGGCGAGCGTCCTCCTCAAAAATGCGCATCTTGGGGTCTGCAACAAAGTTAAAATATTGATGGGCAAAGGCCACAACCTGAGGATCGATTTCAACGAGATCAATTTGCGAGGGAAATAGCGTGCGCCAGCCTATGGCGAGTGTTCCTCCGCCCAGGCCGAGCATAAGCAGTTTTTGAGGTGGTTCTTCAAGAATGAACGGGAGAAGCGTGATCTTGGCGATATAGGAGTTTTCATAGGGATATTTAGCATGGGGATCGAAACGCGATTGGCCCCCACCTTCATTGATTTTCAGATTGATCACCGGCGTTTTGTCATACCAGCTGCGTTTAGCGTGGCGAACCTGTATGTTACTGTACAGAGACTCCTTTTCTGCGATCAGATCTGGGTCAGGCGTTTTCATTTCAGGTAAGCCACATAGCGGTAAGAGAAAGATCAGAAGACCATACTGCCGACCTGTCTGTATAAGCCCGACGAGAACGCTAAGAATCAAGAAAACATAATTGAAAGCGATCGTATTCTTGACCCCCAGGTGGGGGATGAGAAGAAAAGTAGTAACAAACACGCCCGCCAAACTTCCCACTGTAGAAATGGAATAGATGGTACCCGCCGTAGCACCCACGTGCCCCTTCGTGACGAGAATCCGAATAATGTAAGGAGAAACCATGCTTAAGGGTACAAGCGGAATTCCGAGCACAATGATCGTGGAAAGAAGAGATCCTTCAATAATACCGAGTGGCCCAATCGCCACGAGCAGTTTTCGATGAAATACGATCAAGAAAAGCAGCCAGAAGCTTGTCACACCCATAGTCAAGTACAACACCTTCGAGGTTGGGTACTTGTCCGCAAGCTTTCCACCCCAGAAATATCCAACCGAAAGGGCGAGCATAACAACCCCAAGCAAACTGCCGCTCACATACACCGAGGTCCCAAAATGAGGAGCCAACAGACGAAAGCCGAGGGTTTCAAGACTCATGATTACGAAACCGCCGACAAAACAAGTTAATTTCAGCACAATGTCGCCCATCGCGGTAGTCGTGTGGATATTCACCTGATTCATAGCAGCTGATCCTACTTTTGTTTTCCTGAAAATCCTAATTCCACGTGGCAAGGCCGGTGCAATTGCGTTTGCAACCATGGTAATCAGATGAGACAATTGCACGAACGGTCCAAGTTGTTGAGTGGCCAGACCGGGAAACACCCCTTGATTGACCGAGATTCTATAAAGATCTCCCGTTTTTCTCTGGCCTCCGAACTGGATGGCGGAAGATCGTTTCATTCAACGCATCGAATTGTTTGGGGGAGAAGTCAAATTATCCTCGAGAATGAAATCCGCTGGAACTCAGGGGGGATTCGTCAAAGACACGACAGTCGGACCGTCTTGCGCCGGGACGACCTTCGCTTTCTTTCCCTTCGGGGGGTCTTTCAGCTCTTCAACGTACCGAACCATGAAATAGCGATACGCCCCGATGAATATGGCCTGGTTTCAGAGCACCGAATCAGGAAGAAGCGTTGGACGGAGACCTATAGGGGCACCGACCCATCTATCGTTCCTTATATCCCTCACGGATTCGCGGAGGTCGTCTTTCTGGCATCTCGTCTTGATTGGGGAAAAATGGACCCCCAAATCTTTCCTGTGCTTCCCATCAATGTTTCAAGGGAATTCGGCGCAGATCGGTTCTATTTCGTTTTCAAGGTACTTGAAAACACGTTTCCCCGAGGCAAGGTGTATCTCGTATGTGTGTATCGGTCCCCTTTTGGCGTGACGCGGGGTTCCCCGAACGCCGTGCTTACCATCGACCGCTCTGCATGGGTACCTGTGCGTGTTGGCGAGGATCCGAAGCTCGTTGAGTCAGGAATGCTTTCGTTTCCTCGTCGGTGGGATTTGAGGTTGCCTCGGTTTCGCCCGAAAGATCGAACGTTCGTTTTGAAACCTGTAATAAGCGTTCAGAAGCCGATTGAGTTGTCACTCTGGACAACGGAAACCAAAAAAAGCAAAAGGAATCTTGTTCTTCTGTTCGATCTGGTTCGAGTCGTCGACCAGCATGTGTTCGGTACGCATCTCGATCGCAACTTCGTTCGCGGTCGCTTTGAAGACTGTGGTTTCGGAGTTCTGGAGTTCCGCGAGCTTTTGGGGTACTGCCCGATTTTCGGCACCGAGAAAACAACTGGCGACTTCGACTCCATTCGAAAATCTGTCTTGGCTCTCTGGCGAAAACTACCTAAGGCGAGGCGGTCGTCGATTGTTTTACTTTGCCTTGAGGAGAACTGTTTCTTGGCTCCCCGGATTCTTGCGGACCAACCGGACCGCCCGTTTTTAGTTTTAATCAATCCTTTTTGGACTACGCTTGCCAACTGGGCTCGCAACTTTGAAAGCGATCAACGGGTGCGGAACGAATTGAAACTTGAGGATCCGGAGGAAACTCTTCCCGTCCTCCTCCGGCAGTACGCGAGACCCGTCCTGGCCATTGGCCGAAATTCGCCGACCACGATTCCTGTGAACGTGACGTTTCGAAAAAGTGGCTTTCGAGGGCGTTTCTTAAATCATATAGGGATTCCCACTCGCCACGGCCAACCCGGCTTCGAATACATGGCGGAGCCTTGGGCGGAAAGGCCGATGCGCGAAGTCATCCAGTGGCTTGAAAATCAATTCGATTTATCGGGCTCGAAATAGACAAACGGCATTAGTCCGACGGTATAACTGCCTTGTCCGTCACCGGGAGCTTTCAGCCAGAATTCATCGGGGGAGGGGAGCATCTCGGAAAACCTTAGTTCTTCATTCTCCCTTGCCAGGCCGAACAGCACTTCCACGAGAAAAAAATTGCGAAAGTCGATCATGATGTTTTTCTTCGGGCCTGACGGGTCCACAAAGACTAGTTCCGGGAGTCCGGCATGAATCTGGGTTCGAATGGCGTCGACGTAATCGAGAAAAATGTCCTTTTCCTTGCGAGGGGGAAGGGAAAAGGTTGACGAGGGGAGTCTCCAGTTTTCCCGCTGAAGGACTGTTTTGCCTATACGCAAGCGCGGAAAATGGCCCGAGAATCTCTCATGGATCAATTTCCGGCTGAAGCGGATCTGATTGGGAAACGAGAAATGAACAGGAACGGTTTGATCGCCGATCTTCACGCAAATCGGATGGTCCGAGTGAGGTGCCAGAAGGAAGTCGCGGAGTGAAGTCTTCTCGTTTTCGTCTTTGAAGCTCGGCCCCATCCATTCGATGTCTATTCCCCCGCCAATCCATGGCGTGAATTTAGAGTGCTGCCGAAGCCACGGGATGAAATGAGCGAGCCTCGCCACATTCGCTTTGACGAGATTTTTCAGAACAGCTTCGGTTTCCTCCATTTGTGCCGCGCGATCGGTCGCAAAATAGTTCAGGACGGTGAGATGCATGCTGTTTCCGAAGATGACCGAATCAAACACGATTCGAAAATCGCCGGCCTCTAAGGAGGAGAGATCTTTGGCGGCAAGCTGAAAGATCGGACCGCTCGCATAAACCGGGAGCGGTAGATTCGTATTGATCATCACTTCACGAAATGTTCGCCGGTAGGCTTTTATGTCCGGTTGTTCTTCCGAGAGGATGATTTCCCGTTGGGAGGGATCCATGGATGTGAAAATCTGTTGGGCCATCTTGGCAAGGTCGGTCAGAGCCGATAGGCAGCCGACCACTTCATCGTCCGCCTTCATTTGATCGGAGAGGGGCTGGTTTGCGGCGGCCAAAAGCGATTCGGCGAACTCCGAGATCTTCTTTGCGGCCTCGAAGCCGGAGAGGTCCGCCTCAAGATTCTCCTTAATGTGTTTTTCGAATCGGTTGGCGACGAATACGGCCGGAAGGATTCGAAAAAGCCAAAAAGGGGCGAGGAGTTCAAGTGCCAGGGTATAATGATCCCGTAGTTCCCGCGCCAGGTCTCGGCCGATCTGAAGCGGCTGGCAATCCCGTGCGCAATCCTCATAAAAGATGAAGCGGTCGGCGTAATACTCACCCGCGCCTCGTGTCGCGTTTTCGCTTGTAGCCTCTTGAAACAGATGCCCCGCCGTTTTGAGAATGTTCACTTGTTCGTCGAGATTCGACCTTCCAAAATTCACTCGCAGTTCTTCAAATCGAGTCAACCGTGCGTTCCACTTCGCAAGCTCGGGGCCTTCGGTACGCGCGGTGCGCAGCAATGCTCGCAGGTACTCGAGTGGGTGGGGATCGCCCGGGGGGATATCCAGGCCATCGAGCAAGAATCGCCGGGAGAGCAATTGGATCACTTCCATTTCCACGGCTTCCCGGTCTTTGGAATCGACAGCTGGAGCTTGGATCAGGTCGATCGCACCGCGGCTCTCTCCCAAGTGTTGGATCAAGGTAACCATACTCTCGGAGAGGGCGGCTCGCTCCTCCGATGGCAGAAACTCGTCTTTCATTTTGGGCGCGCACGAAACCAGTTCATGACCCATGAAAAAAACCGCAGGATGCAGACGGAGCGGGAGGCGGAGTCGAATCTCGTTGGACCGAGCGATGGCATTGGCGAGGGCTTGTGCGCACCAATGGGCAAAGAACACTTCACGGTCACCCACGCCGTTTTTGGACTCCGCACGGGCGTTCCATTCAAAAACGATGTTTTTGTTCCCTGAAAAGAACCCACCGAAGGTCGGGCCCATCGATCCGACGGCCGAGTTCTTTGCGCAAAACCGGGAGAGATAACTGACGAGCGTGTTTTCCTTCTTTCGCATTTCGGAGTCCCGGTTTCGCGACATCCATTGTGAAAAATACCTTCGAATATGTTCCAGAAAAGAAGGATTGAGCTGAAACAGAGCGAGCTGAAATCGCGGTTCGGAGGCTAACGCCCAAAGAGCCGCTCGTCGTTCCTCGAACTCACGTAAGAACGTGTCGCGCGCGGTTTCAAGGGATACGGCCGCGCGTTGGAAACGTGACTGCCAGTCCGTGAGCTCCTTCCGCAACGATGGATCCACGGACGGATCTTCCCCGAGGATCGAAATGTGGGGTGAAATGTCCCTCCCGTGGGAAAGGTTGTTCAGTAACTTCTTCCATTTTTTCGAATGAGGAGGAAAAAAACGAAGAGTTTTCAATCTGTTCGCAATACGTTCGGCCTCGCTTTGAAGGTCCTTTTCCTCGCCCAGAATTTTCAAGACCGCGTCGTATGTGACGTTGAAACGGAGTCGGAATAGCCATTCCACCGGCATGTTGGTGCCGGAAAGAGAGAGATCGCGAAGAGTCTTCCAGGGCATGGTCGCGGTGATCGTACGAAGTTTTCATGCTACTAAGGAGTTCATAAGTATGTCTACAGATACGGCCCGGTTCATTTCGCCGCGCGTCGCGAGCCGATTGCCAAAAAAACTAGGTCTTTTTAGCAAGTTCGCATACCTTTACCACTAGCTGATTTTAAAACCCTTCATCGGAGGATTTCCACGTGCGTAGAATGAGAACAAACGGTTATTTATGGTTGGCGGCCCTGGCGTTGAGCGCCTTCGCGGTCGCTTGTTCTGATGACGACGGCGCTCCGGTCACGATCACGGGCGTCCTTGCGGATATTGACACGGCCGCGCTTGTCGAAGGTGCGAAAGTCTACCTGATCGATGCCGAAGGAACCCTTGAGACGGAGGCCCCCTCCGCGGCGGATGGCACGTTTTCTCTCACGGTGCCCAGCGGATCGGCGGGAATCCTCGTCACGGACGACTTCGATTCCGGCGGGACGAGTTATATCCCTTTGATCAATTATTTGGCGCCGGAAGGGATCGTGACCTTTGATGCCGATACCGATGTCGGTTTGATCCACGTCTGCCCCGCGGGCACCGGAGGTGATCAGGGCACCGTCGCCTCGATCAACAATTATCTGGCCGCTGGATCCCCCGCGCTTTTCACGCCGGCCACTATTGCAAGTTCGGCCGGTGTCCTGGGAGCCGTATTCGTGCAGGCAAACAGCGGAGCGTTCGGCTTAACGGATCAAATATCGGTCGCGTCGAACACCGCGGACTGCCCGGTTGGATACATCAACGGTCCCAATTTTTACGACGAGAGCCTGGTGCCCCAACCGGAACTCGGTCCCAATATCTTCCAGGACGGAGGTACGGCGACGGACGCCGCGTCGGGAACGTTGTTCTCGGTCTGTGCGGGCGGCGATTCGGTCGAGATTACCCTGACGGATAACGACGCCGGCCGGGCGCTTGACTTCGGGGGTCCGTATGTTGTTCCGGTCCGGCCCAATTCCGTGAGCCTCCTCATCTTCGGGTCGGTTGACGGCGTGACCGGGAAAAGCATTCTCGAAGTGTTTTCAGCGGGCGGCCTACTCTAAGTCGGCGGTCCTGCGGGTGAATTGTGAAACGCGCAAAGGCAGAGGCTCTTGGAGCATCTGCCTTTCGCTTTCCATGCTCGGATGCCTGTTTTTTGCGCCCCGGGCAATCGCCGGCGCATGGACCCACGAACCGAACAAGTTCTACGTGGAGGCCTCGATTTCTTACTTTCAGGCGTCGGAGAGCTTTGATCGCGACGGAAATCGGAGAGGCGTCGGCCTTCTTCCGGACCCGCAGGTTCCATCCTCGATATTCGCCGGTCTGATTCCCAGCACGTACGAGCAGCTCGACGCGAGCCTTTATGCCGAATACGGCCTGCCGGCCGATTTTGAAGCGGTACTCTTCTTTCCCTTTTTCCGTTTTTCCCAACAGGACTCCTCCGTCGGCGAATTTGACACGACGGGCATCGGGGATGCGACGGTCGGTATGAAATATAAGTGGTTTGAGCGTCCTTGGTTGGTCTCGGCCGTAATGGCCGAAGTGGGAATTCCGGTCGGCGACGAGGAGGCGATGGGCCATGTCGCGGGACAAAATTCCCAGCCGATCCCGCTGGGCGACGGGGAGTGGGATTACGCGATTCGTTTCTTCGCGAGCCGGAGTTTCCATCCCGTTCCGGCGTATGTCTCGGCGGATTTCGGATATCGCTTTCGCACTTCTTCCGGCGTCGTTGATTTTGGCGACGACCTTCCTTGGTCCCTGGACGGCGGATATACGTTTGAGTTTGGCGAAGGGTGGTTCTCGGGCATTACGCCCAATCTCGCTTTTCGCGGCGTGATCGCGACGAAGAATACCTCAACCGCGACGTTGTTGAACCTGTCGGTTTCAGGCAACGCCCCCAATCAAGAATTTGTCGACATTCAGCCGGGCCTCTTTGTTCACGTCTTCAAAGGGCTCGGCTGGAACAACTCGTTCTCGTACACGCTGGCGGGAGAAAACACGGGCGCGGGCTGGACCGTCCGCTCGGGTCTGACGTACGAAAATTAAACAACAGGTACAAAGGAGAGAGCCGATGCGCGCAGGAATCTGGTTGATGGGATTGGCCTTGGTGGGTTCGGTCAGCTGCGCCGGCCGGCGGTGCGACGTCATTTCGAAGGATTATCCGGACGACCGGAAGGCCGTCGCCGCGCGCGTTCACGATATTTTCGGCGCCGCGCAGAAGAAGGATCTGGCGAAACTCGAATCGTACCACCTGTTCGGGCCGAAGTTCTCCAAGTTCGATGATTGGGAGCCTCTGGCCCGCCAGGACGCGGAAACGGCAAGGAAGGGCGAAAACGAGGCTTTT
This sequence comes from Bdellovibrionota bacterium, assembly GCA_035292885.1. Lineage (NCBI taxonomy): Bacteria > Pseudomonadati > Bdellovibrionota > Bdellovibrionota bacterium. Next base: position 43,879 of record DATDPG010000189.1, read on the forward strand.
TCGGCGATCTCGGATTTCAAGTACGACATCCACGATTTGAAGGTGGACGTCTTCGGCCCGGTGGCGGTAGCCACGTTCACGATCGACTACAGCATGAAAATGGGCAAAGACTCCGCCGCGGCTAAAGCCCGGGGAACGTTGATCTTCGCTCGCGCCGAGGGCGACTGGAAGATCACCCACGAGCACTTTTCGGCGTTCAAAGCGAATCCGTGAACCGGTTTCCCGCGCGGGCGATCTCCCTTGGCGTGGCTGTAGTGTGGCTGACCTGCCTCGGTCACGCCCAAGAGGAACGTGTTTCGGCCGCCGCGTCTCAACCTTCCGCCGACCAACCCTATCCTCGTGTGAGTTGCGGCGAATGGCCGAAGGATCGTGGAAAGGAAGGGCGCTGCGACATCGAGACGGAAAACACGACCTGGGAACTTGGCTATTTCCGAGAGGGGAAGGAAAAGAGGAGCCTTAAGAACGTCGTCAAGAATCTGATCGTTGTTTTTCATCCCGACGGCTATTCCCACCGCATCCACGAATGGTGGGACTCCATGGTCGGACCGGGCAAAGCCTTGGATACGGATCGTTGGGTTATCCTCTCTCTCGCCACGCTGGGCGATGGGAAACCTCAGAAAGGGGCGCCCCTGCTCTTGACGGCGGATGAGATGCTGTCCTGTCAGACGGGAGTCGTCGATTTTCTTTATCCGAAGTCGAAGGCGATCGTGGGCGGACCCTCACGGGGAGGGCAAATCGCAATCCACTGGGCGTTGAGGAACCCGGAGCGTATCGAGGGACTTTTTCTCGTCAACGTGCATGGATATTCGCAGATCGAGGAGAAGCCGATATTGAGCTACCTCGAATCGATCGAAGTCGCGGAGCGTTCGCAGGGCCCCTACGTGAATTGGAGCACCGAAAGGAAAGGCGATTGGTGGAAGCCGGCGTCTCGTCTGTACGTGGGAATTTCGTACACGGATGAGTACTTCAAACAACCGCGATTCATGGTCGAGGTGGGCAAGAAGCCGGAAGAGTACCGGGACGCCAAAACGTCCTTCGATCTCACTGTGACCAGCTGGAACGACTTTTTTCGAGATTTCGTCGATCCGCATTGGTTCTTGGCGCAGGTTTCCACGCTCGATCGGGCGACCGACGCCCTTGGGGACGACGATTTTTCGAAGCTGCCCAAGAAGATCCTCCTCGCTTGGAACCCGGACGACAAAACGGTTCTCCAAAAGGACGTAGCGCGGTTTTCCAATTTACTGAAGAAGCAGGGAAAACGCGTCATCGAGCGCGGGATTGCGGATCCCAGAGGGCATATGGCCTGTTGCTCCGTGGAGATGCCGCAGGACACCCAATCGGCGATTCGCGCGTTCCTCAAGGATTAGCCGGTCATCGCCTCACTGCAGAAAGAGCTGAGGTAGGTCAGTGACTTCTCCCTATTGCTGTACGCATCCTATAATTGATGTTCATGAAACCGAGGTTGGGTGAGCGGATGCAAGTTGGATTTTCCAATGCGATCCCAAGATTCCTGTGGGGCGTTGCATGTGCAACGTTGGCACAGGGGTGCAGCGATTCTCCGCCGATCGCTAAAGGGGTCTTCGCCGAACTCGGAAAGCCCATGCCGATCTGTAACGCCGAGGAAGCGGCGATCTTCGAACGGGGAAAGAAGATGGCTCTGCATCGATTCACACCGGAAGAGGGCCTCGGTCCGCAATTCAACGTCGTCGCGTGCGCCGGTTGTCACGAGAAGCCTGCCTTCGGCGGGGGCGCGGCGCGGTACCGTGATTTTCTTCTGGTCGGCAGTGTGTCGGACACCGGAGCGTTCAGTAAAACGGGCGTCAACGGAATTCAAGATCAGTACACCTTTTCCGCCGAGAGCCGGGTGGTCACGGCCGTCGATACCAACCTAATGGCGACGCGAAAGCCGATTCCCTTCTTCGGCGTCGGTTTGATCGCCGAAATTGACGAATCCGAGATTCTTCAGCACAGCGACGAGATCGACGCCGACGGCGACGGAATCAGTGGTCGAGTCAATCATGAGACCGTCGGGGCCGAACTAGTTGTCGGCCGCTTCGGGCGGAAAGCGCAGACATCGTCGCTCGAAGGCTTCGTCCGAGGACCGCTCTTCAATCATATGGGGATTACGAGCAAACCCTTAACCGGCGACGAGCGCGACACGCTGCCGATACCCTCCATTTCGGCACTCGATCTTATCTTCAGGCGGGCGTCGCTCTCCGCGCTTCTTATCCGCCCCATGGAACGCGCGTGGGATCGCTTTGTACCGAAGGTGTTCGCGCAGGCGATTCCGTCGGCCGGAAACACGGTCGATTCCGACGGAGTACCGGACCCCGAACTCACGCCGGCGGATCTTTTCGACCTCGCAGGCATGACGATGCTTTTGGCGGCACCAGAGGCGGAACCCCCTACGGAAACAACGCGGGCGGGCGAGGCGCTTTTCACACAAGCACAATGCGCGAGTTGCCACGTTCCTTCGCTGAAATCACCGCGGGGTCTCATTCCGCTCTTTAGCGACCTTTTGATTCATGACATGGGAGAAGATTTGGGGGACGGGATCGTTATGGGCGAAGCTACCGGAACCGAGTTCCGGACGCCGCCTCTTTGGGGTGTGGCGGCGGTATCGCCTTACCTGCACGACGGCCGAGCCGATACGCTGGATGATGGTATTCGCCTCCATGGAGGCGAAGCGGAGCAGGCGCGCGACCGTTACGTCGCGATGTCGGAAGCCGACCAAGCGAAACTTATCGCTTTTCTCGAATCGCTTGGAGGCGCGACACAGCGAAGTGAAGGGCTCCTGCCTCCCGCGGTGGCCGTGCCCGCCGTCGGTGAATTCGGGGGACCGGCGACAACGCTTTCGGCCGCGAATCAAGAGGCGTTTCTGGAAGGCCGCGCGATCTTTGACCGCGATTTCGGCCTGGTGCAGGGTCTCGGCCGGCCGAATTTCAACGGCGATTCGTGCCGGGCCTGCCATTTCGATCCTGTGATTGGCGGTTCGGGACCGGCCGATGTGAACGTCATGCGCCAGGGGATCGTGGATGAGGCCGGTAGCTTCACGACGCCGGCCATGGGAACTATGGCCCACAAACAGAGCACGATCTTCGACAGCCGTCCGCTGGTAGACGAGGCATCCAACATCTTCGAGCACCGGCAGACACCGCCTGTTTTTGGTTTAGGCCTGGCCGAGAAGATACCGGAGGCGACGATTCTCGCCAACGCCGATCCCGACGATCTGGACGGAGACGGCATCAGCGGCAGGGCTCGGATCCTTCCGGACGGTCGGCTGGGGAGGCTAGGCTGGAAGGCCGGTGTGCCGTCCTTGGAAGAATTTTCACGTGACGGCATGACGAATGAATTGGGAATCACGGTTCCGGCGAGTGCTACGCTCACCTTTGGCTCCACAACCGATACCGATGACGTGGCGGATCCGGAAGTCTCGAGCGGAACCCTCGAGTTTTTGACGTTCTTCATGAGGAACCTCGCGCCGCCGCCTCGCACCCGCGTGGACGAGGCGCTTGAATATGCCGGCGAAGCACTGTTCGGGACGGTCGGATGCGCAAAGTGTCACACCCCGTCGATGGTGGCGGAAACAGAGTCCCCGGTGACTGTTTCGCCGTACAGCGACTTTTTACTTCACGACGTAGCACCCGTGGAGTTCATCGGAATTGCCGATGGCGACGCGACGATGCGCGAGTTCCGGACACCGCCGCTTTGGGGCATTTCAAAAACGGCTCCGTATATGCACGACGGGCGTTCCACCACGATCGAGAAGGCGATTGAGGCCCACCACGGTGAGGCGGAGACGATCACGCAAAACTTTCTTGGCCTCACACAGGCCGATCGTGATGCGCTGCTGGCCTTTCTGAATTCGCTCTAGCAGGGGCCGCACCCCGGGCCAGCCACCCTGAGGGCCCGCGAAAATAATGTAAGGTTTTTTTGCGAGCCCTAAGAATCGCGATCCACGTCGCTCATTGCCAGGAACTCGTGCAAAGGAAGCGCCCTGGCCAGCGGCCTCTTTTTCGAGAAGTCCTTTGTTACCAGGAGCCCTTTTTTGAACGCCCGTTCCATCACTTGGAAATCCCAGTCCGAGATGGATTGCCGATATTTCACTTCCACAGGGAGTACGATTTTTTCGGTCCTGTTTAGAACGAGATAATCAATTTCGTTGCCGCCCGAGCTTTTCCAGGTGAACACGTTTCGAGGAGCGGAAAGTCCCTCCCAAATGCGTTTTTCATATCTTCGCAATAATTCAGCACCCACGGCCCACTCAGCTTTGGCGGCTTCGGACGCCGCATCCCCCTGTCCAAGCCACGCGGCCAAAAACCCAAGAGCGGGATCCACCCAAAACAGCTTTCTATCCTTCTTGGGCGCCACACGATTTCGGGAAGTATCGAACGAGGAAATCGTGGCGAGAAGAAACGCATCGCCCAACGCGTCAATGTATTTCTTCGCAGTGTCTCGCGAAACGGTCATCGGCTTGCTGAAGCCCTCCATGCTAACGGCGTTCGCCTCAACCTGGGAAAGACGGGAGAACACCTCCAACGCGATCGTTCGGTCGAGTTTGCGACGGCCGATTTCATAGAACACCACGTCGTCAAAAACTTGGAAGCCGTTCAGGGAATCCCAAGGACTCTCCGCTTTCACCGATTTGATGTACTCATCCACACGGAAAGGGAAACCGCCCACGTCGAGAAACAGCTGAGCCTGCTTCAGTAGAGCCGGACCCAGATCGTTCGCCGCCAACTGAACCTGAAAATCAGAAAAAGACATCGGCAGCAGCGTGCGATCCGGAAAAAGGACGTTCCCACGGCGACCGGCCATCCGTTCCACCCCGGATTTCAAATCGAAAGCCGAACTCCCGGTAAGAATGATCGTTGCGGCGGCCAGGGTTCCATCATCGCGAAGCTTCTTGATCACGCGTTGCCAGCCCACTACGGATGTCGCTTCATCGACGACGATCAACTTCGGTTGATGCCGGGCCTGAAGATCCACCAGATGCTCCTCGACTTGCGAGAGTGTGCGAAACGTATCGAAGCTGGTCCATACAATGTCCCTTCCCCGCCAGCCTCGCTTGGTAACCAGCTCTGCGACGAGAAGTTTAAGAGCGACCGTTTTCCCGGCGCGGCGCGGCCCCCGTAACGTGATGACCCCTTGACTGGTGCATTCCCCTGGATCAATGGGGCGTGGCACATACTGAAGCCAGGACGATTTCACCTTCTTAAGGTCTGGATCCTGCCAAAGTCCCCCATAAAACCACCAAGCATTTTCGATAGTTACGCTCACTTTCCTATTATTACTACGCAGCTAGCGAAAATGCCAGGCATTATTGAAGAGATCGCCCCGGGCGGAATAAATGACTTAAGCCGTCCGATCGGCTCAGGCTCAAGACGTTGAATTGCCATTGCATAGTGCGATAGGTATACGGCGGCACACCATGAACAGAGGCCTCGAAGGTTTAATCCGCAAGTGCCTGCAAGAGAGGCAAAAGACATTGACGGAGTTTTCCCGCGAATTGGGGGTGACGCGTGTCACGGTCTACAACCTTTTCCTGGGGAAATACAGCCGGAAGCTTCTGGAAAGAGTCTCGAAATGCTTATCCATTCCTCTCCATGTTCTTCTTTCGGCGAAAAACGGGACCGCCACTGACGATTTCAAGAAACGGCTCGCGTTGGCCTATCATGCGGCGAGTCCCAAGGTACGGTCCATCGTGCGCGCTTTGCTGAACCTCGAACATGAAATCCCGGCATCAGATAAGAAACCGGTCGTGATTGTTGTGGACGACCTGCAAGACAACGTGGACCTCCTCCTGCGCTGTTTTCGAAAGGATTTTGAAGTTCTTGAATTCACGGATCCCGAAGCGGCCTTTGAGGCGGCCAAACGAACGGATGTCGCCGCGATCGTGACCGATCAGAGAATGCCGAAAATGACGGGAACGCGTTTACTCGCGAAAATTCAGTCGTTGGGGCGGCCTGTCGCCACCATGATCGTTTCCGCTTATTCCGACAATCAGGCGCTCATGGAGGCGATTAACGAAGCTAAAGTCGATGCCTTTATCATGAAACCATTCCGGCCGCAGGCCGTACATGAACGTTTGCATTCCATATTGGCGACGCGGCCGGCACAGGATCCCATCGTCCATTGATCGTATGTAGGCCACAAAGGTCACTTTCCTGGTCGTCGTCTCAAAAAACCCTTACATGGCGTATAATTTTTTTTTACATCTGATAAAATCAGGCGCTTAGAATGGGCTCTCAAAAATACAACGCATTGCTTCTCCATCGCGAAAACGAAAGTCTGCCTTTTCGGAAAAAATTAATACGTGTGTTGGATGCCTTGCGGTGCTCGACCAAGAGTGTCACCCGGTGGAGCAAAGCCAGGGAAGATTTGGAAGGGAACGTTTCTCGATACCAATTCGTTGTATTGGATCCCGCGGTCAAAGGCTACGACAGTCAAACACTGCAAGACATATGGGCGGCGATGGGCCGCCGACAAAGGCCTATGCTGGTCCTTTTGAATCCTGCTTGCGGGCAGGCGGTCCCGGATCCGAAGGAAGAACCTTCGAATTTAAGCGCCGTGATTCGGGAGGATAATTCGTTGTATGAAATCGCGTTCATCCTTAACCGGATCTTGTTTCGACAGAACATGGGCCAACGGGAATTCCCGCGGGCGTACACGCAATTTAATGTGGAGTTCGCTCGTTCATCCGAACCTAACGCGAGGACCGGTCAGGCGTTGAATTTAAGCGTGGGGGGATTTTTTCTTCATACCGAGGTCTTAAACCCGGAACGGACGTTTCTTCATCTAAACCTAATGCTTCCGGATGGCTATAGTCCGATCGAGTGTTCCGGCAAAGTGGCATACACCCACTTCCCCGATTCTTCTCAGATCGATTTATTTCCTCCGGGGATGGGAATTCAATTCAAGGGGATCAACGACGTGGATCAAAGTCGAATTGGGAAGTTTGTGTGCGATCGGCTCCTCCGGATCGATCAGAAAGCGTTCGAAGGAAAAGAGATATGATCGAAAGTTCGGTTTGGCGCGCATCCGCAAAGTAGCGCGGATCATCTCCCATTTTTTTCTCCTTCCGCCGCCAATGACCGCGTTTGATCGTCTTCAAGATATCGCCGGTGAAGTTTATCATCGGGGTAATTTTTGGCCGGCGGATACGCCGACATACCGTGAAAAGGGAGCGGCTCGACGGTATTTGGACGGGCGGTTCGGAAATCGCCGTCTTTGATCCACCCCCCGGTATCGAGAACGTAGTCCCTCACCCAGCCCGGCTGAAGCGCGGGGAGTGCGGCCGAGGGAAAATCGACGGCGACTTCATCTCCGGGTGCAAGAATGACGAACCGGTCGTCGGCGTCGTAAAGGAGTTCGGTCACGTCTCCGTACGCTGTGAAGTACCCCGCATGAGAATTTTCGAACGGGGGGACCTGTTGAAGGATTTCATAACGGTAGAGGTCGGGAAGTTTTCCATCCGGACTGTAGATCCGGGAGAACCCGCGATAATGAAGGTCGGCGCGGAGCGGGAGAAGGTCCGTCTCCTGTCGAGGGGAGGCGCCATTCGAGTCAATTCCAAAAAAGGCCTGATCCCAGAGGACGGCCAGGTTCGTCGAGATCCGAACGCGTTTGTCCTTATGCTGAATCCGTCCCGTCAGATTTACCGGAAGGAACTTGTCCACTCCGGCGGGAAGACCGATATCGTCTTCCACCCGAAGCCAGCGGCCGTCCCGACCGATAACATCCAACGCCACGGCCTGCGTCGCGATCTCGGGGTTCTGCGCGACGGCGAAGTTAACGCTTGCATCCGGCCAGAGCGTGGTTCCACGCAGGAACAGCCAGAGTCGAACGGAGTTGGCGGGATCTCCCGGATCGAGGACGATCTCATGGAGCCGGGTGAATCCGGGATACTTCGGATTCACCGGCTTTACATCCTCCGCGTAAACCCGATCCGCAGCGATGAGCGCCCGGCGAATGTCGTGACCCGCGCCGTCGAGAGCCGTCTGTGGTGGCGATGGTTGGCTTACGCTGTAGACCGTGAAAGGTTTGTACGGAGGCTCGGAAAACCGGTCTCCCGGAATGACGCGGGTTTCTTTCGGATGATCGAAAGCATGAAGGCGGAGGCGGTCGAGATACGTGATCTCCGCCAACTCCTGCGTAATCCGGATCGAGAGAAGGCCGTTTTTCTCGCGAAGCCGTTTCCCGTCGATGAGTACGGCCTCCCGATGGTTGGGTTCGAACGGAACTCCGGGAACGAGTTGAATTCCGAGCGGGGTCGTATCGAGAATATCCGTAATAAATCGAAATCCGGAACCGTCAAAGGCGAATAGGAACGGACACGACTCGGCTAACCCCGGCCGCTCTTCGAACCGGAGCGGCTCCTTTTCTTTGACCTTCACATCGAGAAGATTTTGCGTAATGCCGGTCGGCCAACGAAGTCCGACGACATCCAACTTCTTTCGCTTGCCGACGCCAAGATCGATCCAACGCTCAAACGTTTCACGAAGAAGATAAAACGGTCCGTCCTTGATCCAGACTTTCGCACCGTAACCGTCCATATTGTTCTTGCGGCCGAAGAGACGAAGCCGAATCGAACGGTTCGCGTTCCCCCCGTCGTTGCGCAAATAGATGATTTTTCCTTCGGATGCGACGATGACGTCCGTATCGCCATCGTTATCGACATCCGCGGTTGTCCCGTTTCCTTTTCCGGGAGGGATCGTCAACCCTTGAAGGGATGCTTCCTCAGGCTCGCTCCAGGCTCCGGCGCCGTCATTTCGATACAGCGCGCTCTTCGACCCAAACGCCAGAAGATCCAAGTCGCCGTCGTTGTCCAAATCGGCAAGAACGCCAAAATTCGGGGGAGTGGGTTGTGCCGTCCGAGCCGGAAACCGCAAGCCGGCATCCTTTATGAAGCGGCCGTCGCCGACGTTGTTCCAGATTCCGACGGCATCGGTGCCGAACAGGATAAGATCCGGCGCGCCATCGCCGTTGATATCTCCTACGACCACGAAGTTAGCGCCAGGCATGTCGGAAAGCCCCGACTTCCGGGCCATCTCGCGAAATGTTCCGTCCCGATTATTGAGAAAAAGCCGGTGATCTCCCTGGCCCGAAGGGAGAAGCACGTCGATGTCGTTGTGGAAATCGGCGTCCGTGAACAGCAGGTCGACGATCGCCCCTTTTCCCGCGACGATTCTTGAGGTGTGAGTGATGTCCGCAAACGTTTCATTTCCGTTGTTTCGCAGAACCAGAACGCGCGAGGAGGCGTTTTTCTCCGCGACGCACACAACGAGAATGTCGAGATCTCCTTCATGGTCGAGATCCACGAAACGCGCATGCCGAGGCGCCGTCCCGGCCGCACATTCCGGAAGCGGCTTCGCCTCCTTAAATGTAAAATCGCCGTTTCCGATCAGAAGCAGAGGCCGTTTTCCCGAACAGAACACGAGGTCGAGCTTGCCATCGTTGTTGAAGTCGGCGGCATCGGCACAATTCGTGCGGGAAGGATCGATCCCCGGGGGAATTACCGGGCCAGCCAGACGACCGTTGCGATTTCGATAAACTTGAGCCCCCGCGATGAGATCGGGGAATGCATCGTCATCAATGTCGGCGAGACGCACGAACGGGGCCCGGATTCCCGCGAGACCGCTTGCGGCTGTCGCATCCCTGAACACGACGGAGATTTCATCCGAGCGGTTCCCCTTCGCCATGGCCGGTGACGCGATCAATTCCATGTACCGTGATTTTTCAACCTCGGACAACGAGGTCCCGGGCCCGAGACCTTTTTCTTTCGTTCGCATGTACTCCTTGAAGGCCCGCTGCGCCCGCAGCGCTTCACGGCGGCCGGTGTAGTAATTAAATAACTGAAAATGCGCCGGCCCGTGGTCCGGATCGAGGCGGATGGTCTCCTCCCATTGGTGAGCGGCCTCCGCCAGTCGACCGAGTTTCTTGAACGCGACACCGAGATTGTAATGCGCGGCGACACAGAGGGGATCGAGGGACAAGAGTCTTTCGAACTCCCTTCCGGCTTCTTTAAACCGGTCAAGACGCGCCTGCGTCACACCGGCCAGGTACGCGACGTGGGGAGATTTCGGTTCAAGGCGTCTGGCCTCGTTCAAGTCGGCAAGCGCCGGTTCATGGTTGCGCGCGTAGAGAAGCGAGATCGCGAGATTAATCCGGTCGTCCAGAGAGGTGGGCGCAAGCCGGACCGCCTCCCGAAAGTGAACCGCGGCACGGGCGTATTCCTCGTTCTGATATTCGGCGAGTCCGAGATTGCGCGCGGTCGCAAGCGTATGGACATCTCCAAACGCTTGTACCGTCAAAAGGAGGATCATTCCACAGGCAAGAGACAACGCCCTCATGGAGCCGTCTCTTTTAGTTCGACCCCTTCCTCAATCAAGATCGTCTGATCGGCTTTCGTAGGGCCGATGCGATCGATCCGGCCGCTCGGCCAACGAAGTTCAATGGCATCCGCGCCGTCGTTTTCTCCCAGGCCGAAGAGGTTTCGCGGATCGTTCGTGGCGAGATAGCTCGACTGCGCTCGAACCTCCTGGATTTGTGTGCGGTCGCCCACAGTCACGAAAATCTTCGCGCCGATTCCGTCCCGGTTGCTTTTGCGCCCGGAAACGCGAATCCGCAACCAATGTCCCGAGTTCTTGGTCGCGTTGTGGTAGAGGGCGGGCCGTTCACCGGCGTCGGCCGCGAGAAGATCCATTTTCCCGTCGTCGTCGACATCCGCGTAAGCCAGGCCCCGGCCGAGCTTGCGAACGGCGTACACATCGCCGCAATCACGAGTGACATCGGAGAACTGTCCGCCCCCCCGGTTGAGATAAACCTGGCGTTCCTGCTTGGACGTCATACTTTGAGAAAACGCGTCGATGTAGTCGACCATGTGCCCGTTGTTGACCAAAATGTCCCGCCATCCGTCGTTGTCGATGTCGAGCGACGCGACGCCAAACCCCACAAAGCGGTACGAATCCTCGGCGAAATGACTCGCGCGAGCGATATCCCGGAAACGCATGCCCCCCTCGTTGCGAAACAAGGAGTTGAACTCGAAGATCATATTGGTCATTACAAGGTCGAGGAGGCCGTCGCCGTCGAAATCGTCCACGGCGACCGCCATTCCCGCCGTCGCTTCGCCGTCTTCACTTACGGCCACGCCGCTCCGAAACGCATGCTCGCGAAAACGGCCTTTCCCGTCGTTCTCATACAAGAACTTCGGTGTCCGGTCATTCGCAACGAAAATGTCTTGATCCCCGTCGTTGTCGAGATCGGAGAACGCCACCCCTAACCCCTTGCCGCCGGGTGAAAGACCCGCGTTCTCCGTAATATTCTCGAACGTTCCGTTCCCGTTGTTTCGGTAGAGCGTGTCTGTAACCGCGTCGTAGTCGCGCGGGCCGGGGAAGAAACTGAATCCTTCCCGTTTGGACAGCGCCCCGGCATGAACATGTTTCATCTCGGGGCGGTAATCAATATAGTGCGTAACGTAAAGATCGAGGTGCCCGTCATTATCGATATCGGCCCAGGCGGCCTGCGTGCTGAACGCATTGACGACTTCGAGTCCCGCCTTCTCGGTCACGTCGGTGAACGTGCCATTGCCGCTGTTATGAAAAAGAATGTTCCGGCCGTAGGAGGTGACGAAAAAATCCTGATGGCCGTCGTTGTCATAGTCGGCCGCGGCCACCCCCATGCCGTACCCCGCGATCTTGAGGCCGGCCTTTTCGGTGACATCGGTGAACGTCCAATTCCCTTCGTTCCGGTAGAGCCTGCTCTCCCCGCCCCCGCTCTGCGCGAGAAAGATATCCATTTGGCCATCCCCGTCGTAGTCGAAAAAGCCGACTCCAGATCCGACAGAGTCGACCATGTTTCTCATCCGCGGGCTTCCCCACGTGTGAACAAACCTCAGGCCCGCTTTTTCGGTGGCATCGCTGAAATGACATCGTCCCGCCCATTGGCTTTCCGGATTCGAACGGCCCGGAATCGTGAGCCGCTCCGAGCAAGCCAGGACGAGGAGAAGCGCCGTCTCCATGAGCATTGTCCTTTTCTTGTATTTCCAATCTTTCATGGCCCTTTTCTTCCCCTCTTCATTCGTAATAGTTCAACGTGAAATAGAATTGATCGTCTTTCGGGCCCATCATCACGGGGATTCTGAAATCATGAACGTAGTCCAGCCGCAGCGTCGTTGAGTTGCTCAGTGAGTAGGCGGCTTCGGCAACGGAGTAGGTATGATCCTTAGAGGTGGAGCCTAAATCGGCCCAGATGCTCTTTACTTGAAACTTGAACTCAAGCTGCTGGTAGCCTGGTGGAATGTAATCGACGACGACATGGCCCGCCAGGGTCGTCGTGTCGTCGGGATGGAAGCTTTTGGGCATGGGTGGGTTGCTATTTCGTCCCACTCCGGCTTGCGCCATGACGATCGTGTGTTCCATATATTTGTAGAAGGTATCAACGTTTACACGCCATCGTTCAAGAGGCGGCCCGAAAAGCTTCTCGTCAGCCATCAGACGCGGGAGCTTTCCATACAGTCCCGAAAGGCCGTACTGGAAGCGCCAATACGTAGGAGCGCCGACTCGCGCGCTGGCTAAATAGGCCGAGGGTCGCTTCGAATCGAACCAGTCGGGGTCATGCAATCCGAGTCCGCCGCCGGTCGTCAACGCGACCTCATAGTCGTATTCGCCGAGCGGCGCTTTCCAGCGAACTCCCCAGTCTTTCTTCAGACCGATATCATCGATCTCCGGAGGCATCAGGAACTGTCCTCCGCGCGGCGACATCACCGGGTTGACGCCGTAAGGGATGTCGAAATGCCCCAGGAGAAGGGACATCCGCGGATGTAATTTCGGTTCGAAACGGATCCAAAAGTCGTGCAGAATAAGTTTAAGGCTGAGCTTTTTCGTATCGGAATTGAAATCCACGCGCATCGGATGGAACTCCACATCCGACGCCGACGGCTGCTTCCAGCTGGAGAACGGCGGATCGAAATCGAGTTCAAGATGAGGGTTCAGGTCGATCGTGGCCAGGCGCAAAGGCCACAATCCGGTTCCGGAGGATTCGTGATCGAAGATCCGGATGTATTCGATTCCAACGTAGTTGCGCGGAATCCGGTCGGTCGGCTGGAAGTGGGCGAATTTCGTCGCCGAGAGAACTTTTCCTTCGGCGGTTATTACACCGGAGGCATTGAGATCGAGGTAGAGAAACGATTGATCTTCCGCGAACGCGCGCACGGCGGCAAAACAAATCAAAAAGAATACGATTCCGGTTTTCAGTTTGTATTCCTCCGTGTGGCCAGAACGAGTCCCGGCCACCGATCGCCCGCAAGAATGCCCGCCTTGGCCACGTAAAGATCCGTTTTCCCGTCGCCGTCGATGTCCTCAGCCGCGACACCCGTGCTCTTCCACGGGAGTGCATTGTCCAGCGGTGAGGGAAGCCGTGCTCTGAACGATCCCCCTTTTTCATTCATCAGGAGAAGATCGGGTTCGAAATGGTCTATTTCCATCCCGCCGCAGGCGAGATAGAGATCGGGATATCCATCCCCGTTGAAGTCGCCTGCCGCGGCTTCCATAACGTCCGCCCCGATATCCGGCAAAAATTGGTTCGCGTTTACAAACCTTCCGTGTGCAACCTGACGGAAAAGCGCCATGTGAACGGGTGAAGTTCCCGCGTTTCCCGTGAATCGGGAACGGAGTAGTTCCTCGTTTTTCCCATATGCGGATACGAAAAGATCGATACGGCCGTCCCGGTCGAAATCGAGAAAAGCGGATGAAAGTCCGGTGGGTGCGTTTTGAAGGCCGGCGGATTCCGTAAGATCGACGAACCCGCGGCCGGTTTTGTACGTAAGGAGGTGTCCATGTTGTTTCCAAAACGAGACGAACAGTTCGGTAGTTCCGTCGCCGTGCAGATCCGCCGACGCGATCCCGACCACCGGAGCCGTCCACGAAGGAAGTTGGGAGGACGGAAGCCGCGAAAAACGACGGCCCGTGTTGATCCAAACGGCCAGCGTGGAACCTTGTTCCGGCCGAGTCAGGCCCAGAACCAAGTCGGCGCGCCCGTCGGCATTGACATCCACGAGTTTTGCCGTCGCCGTGGCGCGTGCGCCGGCGATTCCCCACACTTGGGTTCCATCTTCAAATTCACCGTTACGTGAAAGAAGGAGCCGGTCGGCGGCTGTACCGTTCCATCCGGCTCCCACCACGTATAAATCCGCGTGTCCGTCACCGTCCACATCCCCGGGAACGATGGCGAACGCGGGACGAACGGGATCGCCTCCCCTCGGCGACAGCGGTTTGGGATGTGACCATTCGCCCCCGCCTTTATTCGTATAGACAGAGGCCGGGGATCCTCCGATCACAAGATCGATTTTTGAGTCACCGTGTACATCCACCCAAGTTCCACGCGATCCGGCGGCGGAAATCTTTCGGACGGAAAAGAGTTGAGCCGCCGGCGGAAGAAACGGGCCTTTCAAGAACATCCAATCGGAAACGACGTCCGGATTTCCCGGCGGCCGGCCGAGGCGATTTAAGGCGAAAAGATCTCGAATGGTCCGTGAATCGAGAAGATCGAATTCTTTTCCCGTCGACAGTGTGTCCCCCTCGCTTAACACATTCCGAATCGGTTTTTCTCCACGGCATCGGGTGAGCGCTTTCGCGAAGGAACGCCGGGCCGAATTGACATCGCCCCGGGCAAGCGAGAGCAGTCCAAGCAGGTGACTGGCCTCGAAGCCGTTCGGATTCCGCTTCTCCGCGATGGCGGCGGCGGCTTGGGCGTCTTCCCACTCCCCTCGTTGAATATGGAGACGGGCCAGGCGTACAAAGGGTCCGGAATCCTCGGGGTTGTAACGAAATCCGGTCTCGAAATCGGAGAGGGCACGCTCAAGATCCAGGGGGGCGCCGGGTTCCGGTGTCGACCGAAGAACGCCCAGTTGAAAAAAGACGCGAGCGTTGCGCGTGTCCGTTTCACGAATCCGGTCCAAGGCGGAAAGGGCGAGATCGTATTTCCCTTCTCCGGAATAAAGTTCTGCGAGGGCAAAAAAAGCGTTTTCATGTTGAGGGTCGAGCGAGACAACCTTTTCAAAGAGATCGATCGCTCGTTCGGATTCGCCTGCCTGCTGTGCCTTCTGTGCCTCGCGATAGAACGCCCAAAGCTTCTGGATTCTTGATTTCTCCGTTTCCGACAAGGAGGATTTTTCGGGAATACGGAGCGCCTCAGGAGGTCGATTGAAGAGCTTCACCGCTATCGTAAGCGCGGCGACGCCAACGCCTCCGGCCAAAAGAAGTTTCATTCCGGCGGTCTTGGAGACGGTCATTTCGCGCTACCTTTGAGTTCCGTTCGTCCGTATTCCACGACCGTCATACGATCGATGGGAACCTGGCTCCACTTCTGTGTTGGCCCATGAGGCCAGGTGACCTCCAGCGATTCGATCGTTG
The DNA here is from genome assembly GCA_035292885.1 of Bdellovibrionota bacterium. Classification (NCBI taxonomy): domain Bacteria; kingdom Pseudomonadati; phylum Bdellovibrionota; species Bdellovibrionota bacterium. The sequence continues at coordinate 59,289 of DATDPG010000189.1, forward strand.
TCGTGGAACCGAGACCGAAATGGAGGTCGGGGCTGTGTTGGCTCAAATACGACGGGCTGGTTCCCGCTTCGCGCAATGCCGTTCGCCCGTTTGCAGAAAGCCGGACCCTCGCGCCGGTTCCCGTCGGATTCCCTTTCGGCCCATGCAGGCGAACGGTCAGCCAATGGTTTTGAGTTTTCGTCTCGTTGTGAAGGAGCATCGCCGGTCCGTGGTTGCGTGTAACCAGGAGATCCAGCAAGCCGTCGTTGTCGTAATCGGCCACGGCGAGCCCCCGGCCGACGTTCGGCTCCGTAAAAGCGGGTCCCGCGATGTCGCCGATATCAAAAAACCCCTCCGCCCCTTTCTTCCAGAAGAGAAAATTCTTTTGCGGAACAAGCTGGGTCGGGTCGGCCGAATCCTGCAGCGTGCTTCCGTTGACCACCGCGACGTCCAGTTCGCCGTTGTTGTCCATGTCGAAAAACTCCGCTCCCCATCCCACGAACGGAAGGGCGACCGCGCCAAGGCCGACCATGTCGGCGATATCGGTGAAATGGAGCTCCTTCCCCCCGTTCTCCAAGAGCAGATTCCGGTAGAGGCTGTTTTCCTGCCCAAGCCAATGAGAAATAAAAACGTCCAGATCCCCGTCAAAATCGACATCCCCGATCGCGAGCCCCATCGATCCGCGATATTCGGCGATCCATGCCTGCGCGCCTCGATTGACAAACTTTCTTCCCCGTTCGTTGAGAAAGAGGGCGCTCGCGGAGATATCGTTGGCGATATAGATATCGGGCCAGCCGTTGTTATCGAGGTCGGCGGAAGAGGCGGAGAGCGAGCGCCCCGTCGGATTATCGACGCCAAGCTTACGGGCGATTTCCGTGAACGTTCCGTCGTGATTGTTCCGGAAGAAGAGATTGCGCGCCGGTTTGTACGATGAAGGATTGATCGTGAACGGCAGCGAGTATCCCCACTGCGACGACCCCCGCTTATAATCGTTCGGGTCGAAGACGAACTCGACGTAGTTGGTGACATAGATGTCCAGCCATCCATCGCCGTCAAAATCGTTCCAGATCGCGGTAGCGCCGAAGCCGCCCCCCTTCACCCCCGTACGGGCGGTCACGTCGGTAAAACGGCCGTTTCCGTCATTGTGGAAGAGAACATTTCCCCCGACATTTGTGACGTATAGGTCGGGATATCCGTCGGCATCGTAATCACCCCATGCCACGCCCATTCCAAACGCTCGAAGATCGACGCCCGCCTTCTGAGCCATATCGGTGAACGTTCCATCGCCGTTGTTGTGGTAAAGCGCATTGGCGGGCATATCCGGCGTGACATGAAAATCGGGAGACCACGGCCCGGCGTGGTTCACAATGTAGAGGTCCAAATTGCCGTCATTGTCGTAGTCCCCCCATGCCGCGCCTGAACCCATATCTTCCGGAAGCATGGAGGTGCGCTTTCCATTCGAATGGACAAAGCCGATCCCGGCTCTCCTTGCGACGTCCGTGAAGCGGACATCGGGGACGCCGGGCGGAAGATCCCTTTTAAGTTTGTCACTTACGCCTTCCACAGGTTGATCGGGCACCAGCGGCTTGCCCCTGCGAAGCCGCAGATTTGCACTCACAAAAAGAGCGCTTCCCAGAATGATTACGCCCACAATCATCCAGGCGTTACGCAGACGTTTCTTCCGGCTCATTTCCTGGCTGAAGTTGCCGCCAAGAGGACCGGAATGCTTTGCTCCACTTGGCTCATGTCCGTGACCGGCGCCGTCACCTTCGCTTCGGGACCCAACGCGTAATTCAAAAGGAATTGATCCACCTTGCGGTAACGCACTTTCGCCGAAATCCGGAGTTGGCCGGCCGTAGCCGGCACAACCATTTTGTGGGTCTCATCAGAGGGAGAGTGCCGGGATGCGCCTTTCAAGCGCGGCATGTCGGGACAGAGAAAACGGTACTCCGCCGCATCCGTGAACCCGGGAAAGAGGGATCGCCGGAAACGGGCGCCGATCATTTCCCAAAGATTGTGGCGGTCGATCAGATTTCCGAACTTGTCGATCCCTTCCGCCTTGAACAAGAAGACCTCTTTGGGAAGAAAATGGTTCGCGTCGAGCCGGCCGGACTCGTAGATCACGCGGCCGGAATCGTCGATGACTTCCGTTTCGACCCAGGCCTGGATAATGTCCAGCGGCCCGGTGGGGAAGTCATGGCCGACCTTGTTCGAATGGACCACCACCTTATAGACGAACTCCGATCCGGTGTGAGCGACTTCGGGGGCCTCAATCTTCAAATCGACCGCGGCGCCGTTGGCCCATTTCTTTTCGATTTCGTGAATCGGGACTTTCCCTTGGAGCCAGCTCTCGATGAGAGCCGCGTGTTTCTCCCAACCGGGAAGCTTGAGCATTCCGGGAACGAACTGGTTCGCACCGAGGAAACGATGTGACCGGTGCTTGCCGTCACTCGGGCTCCGATTGTAATCCGCGGAATCCCCGCTCGCCGGATCTCCGGAATGCTCGGCCAGAGGCATGTGGCATTCGCGGCAAGTAATCACGTCGTTTCCGGTGCGCCCGGTGCTCCAGTGGCTGGCTTTCCAGTTATCGTACTGGTTCTGCAGTTGAACCCAGCCGACCTTGTTGATCTCCTGGTCGATGAACTGTTTGTGGCAGGCGGCGCAATACTCCGGAGTTTTATAAAATGGGCGGGAATAACTGCCGATATGGTGATCCGGGTAGGCTCGGATAAGGAAATTCGCGAGGAAACGGTTCGTTTTTCCTTCCTTCAACTCAAAAGCGTATCGCTTCTGTTCGGCGATGACGTAATCGGCGTTCCCTTTCACGTCGGTCTTCTCAATCGAATGGCAGACCAAGCACGAGACCCCTTCGTTCGCTCCGTAGGAAGTCAAGTCTTTTTCGTAAATGTTCTTGCTTCCTGAAAAGAGAGCGACGGGATCGTGGCATCCCGCGCAATAGCGGGTCGATTCCGCCCCTTCGTTTTTCGCCATCACTTTCTGAATGATCTGGAACAGAGGGTCCATCGAGGAGTAACGATGGGCGCTCGGAATCCACTCTTTGACGACCTCGACATGGCAGCCTGAATCCCCGCAACTCTCCGAATCCGCCAGCGTGCGGGGATGGATCGCGCCGCCGGTAGCCGTGCGTGACAGAGACGGCGCGAACGGCCGATCCTTCCCGTATCGATAGCTATAGTCCGCGGGAAAATTGAAATGGGTGTCCACCGGCCGGTAAAGCGCAAACGCCCCGAGCCACGCCACCAGCATAGCGGCCAGTGCGCCGCCGGTCTTTACAAAAAATACCCTCTGGGCCCCGCGCATTTGAGGGCCCGATTCCATCTCCTCCGTCCGAAGGTGAGCCACAAGCACGGTCATTACGTGCGTGATGACGAGGGCGAGTGAAGCGAAGCAGGATACGATATGCGTAAGTCTCCACGGATAACCGATCCGCGTCCCCCACGTGGCTTCCACGGTCAGAACAATTCCTGAAACGCCGCACACGGTGATCGCCACCCAAGTCACGTAGCCGATCAACTTGAAATGCGAGAGGCGCTGCGAGCGAACCCCCCGCCAATGCGTCCACTGATATACCGCATAAGGCACAAGCCACAGGATGCCAACCACGGTATGAAGCAGCACCGCGAACTGGTTGGAAAGAGAAAACGGCCCGAAGTAAATCAGGAGACCGGTCAGTGATTCGAACGCGAACAGGCCGGTGACGAAGGAAACAAGAGCTTTTTTCCATTCGGCGGCCGCGCTTCTCGTTTCGTTTCTGGATGATTTGTCCATTTCACAAGGTTTTGGGCGTGAGATTTATCCAGCAACGATCTTCCCGATAACCGGGAGCGCCATGATTTAGATCATTATTGGAACCGGTATGAGGCCGGCGGAAGCGACAAGACTCAATGAAACCGCATTCCGAGGGCGATGAGCCAGTCGAACGTAACCGGTGTGCCGGGGGTTCCCGCCGGCGTGATGAATATGTTGGCATCCGTGCTGAATTCGAATCGATCTCCCAACGGAAATTTCACCCCCGTGCTAAAACGCAGATCCAACGCGTTCTCGGTTTTATACACGCCGTAACCCGCTCCAAATATTCCGTAGAGCGCCGCGGGGCCGATGTAGAGATAGTCGTACCGAACGGCGGGAATCAATTGAAACCGAAACTCGTCGCTGATTCCGAACGACGCCATCATGTTAAATCCCAGGTTGTAACCGAAGTCGTAGTCGAACTCGGCGCCGATCCGACCCTGGTTTTCCCAGTCTTGAAGATTGAAGGAGGGTCCCGCTTTCACCCGAAGGCTGTAATCGCCGGGACCGGCGAACGCCGGCACGAACGCAACCAGCGTGGAAACAAAGAAAAGGACGAGCCCGAACGCTCGACGAATCTCCCTCATAAAGACCATCCTACTCAAATGATACGATGCGGCAACCCCAAAAAGCGTTTTCGGTGAGATTCCGCCTTTTTTCGTGATAAGAGCTTCCAGCGTCGCCACCAACGTTTCTTTCCTTTCCGATCTCGTTTGAAATAAACTAATTCTATCGTGATCCGGACTACCGCCAAGAGAGGGAGACGAGGTTCGCCTGAGGGAGTGCCAGGCATTTCAACGTTCGATGGGTAAAGAACGCCGCAAGTTATCCAGAATCAGCCGACGGGCCCGAATTCACTTTAAGACCGAGAAGATTTCGGGCCAAGGCACCGTCGTGAATCTTTCCGAGTCCGGCCTGTTTATTCGAACGAGCCGCCTGGTACCCGTCGGCAGTCAGATCATGATTCCCGTGCGACTCGCCGACAACCGCGTCGTGGACCTCGAAGGCCACGTCGCATGGAGTTATGAGCTGGCCGAAGGGGGGGACTTTTTTGGAGAGAGCGCCGGGATGGGCATCGAACTCTCGGCCGCGCCGGAAGAATACCTTCGATTCATCGCAAAGATGCGAACTCAGCTTGAGGTCGCTCCTCGCGGCGTGGAAGAGCGGTTTGAAATATTTCACCGCGTCCGCTTCCAAAGCGGCCAGGAATTTCTCATGGAGTACACCCAAAACCTGAGCCGCGGGGGAATGTATTTGGCGACCAAGCAACCCCTCGAACCCGGGAGCGAAATTCGGGCTCAGCTTGAAATCCCCGGAATCCAGGAATCTCTCCACGTCGTCGGAAAGGTGGCGTACCGTTTGGATCCGAAAAAAGCGAAGGAAGTGGGACGAACCGCCGGCTATGGAATTCAGTTCATCAACCTGGATTCGGAAACCAAGGCGAAACTCCATCACTACATTCATCGATTGGAAATCCACCGGGCGCACCCCGAACGGCGGCAGGTCGGTACGTTGCCGAGACAGGGAATGCTGACGGAATACCTTGTGCCTGAAATCTTGTTGAGCCTTTTGGAACAACAAGCCACCGGCACGCTTCTTTTGAAAAGAGCCGACATACATAAATTGGTCTACATGAGAAACGGGCATCCTTTTTTTGTGGAGTCCTCCCTCCCCTCGGAACGCCTGGGACCGTTCTTGGTGAAGAAGGGGAAGATCGCGCCGGCCGACCTGGCTCAATCGCTGGAGGAATTGGCCGAGAGCGACATCCACCATGGAGAAATCATGGTGGCCGGCGGTATGCTCGATGCTCCGGTTCTGGCGGCGATTCTCGTGGAACACCAGGAGGAAAAACTTCTCGGCACGTTTCCATGGTTCGAGGGAACTTTCGAATTCACGCCCGGCACAGACTGGCCCAGGGGCATCCTGATGGTTCCGCTGAACACGTACCAGATCGTTTTTTCGGGAATCGCGCAATGGTATGACGCGACGCTTATCAGCTCCTGGATGGGTCTTGATAATTCGAGCGCGCTCCGCCGCGTAAAAATGCCCCCTCCCGATGCCGTCGTTCCGCCCCATATTTTTCGGATTCTTCATGTGGTTTCGACTCCCCAATCGATAGGAAAGCTCACGGCAAGTCTCCAGATGTCCCGAGAGAAAGTGATTTCGGCCGCCTATTCCCTGATCATCGCCGGCTGGGCCGTTCTTGACTTCACGGCGCAACCGGATGTCAGTCAACCCGAGTTTCGCGCAGCTCCGAAGCCGCCGACACCCGCCAATCAAGAAGTTCTCGAACTTCTGAGAAAATGGGTGGCGGAGGATTTCGAGCGGCTGCGACGCCTGGATTTTTACGAACTGCTCGGCCTGGACGAAAACGCGGCCGACACGGCATTGACAACGGCGTACGAAAAGTGCTCCTCCCGTTATTCCTCCTCGGAAGCGAAGCAAATTCAGGACGAGGAGATTAAGACAAAGATCGTTCAGATTCGTTCCTGGTTCAAGTTGGCCTACGACACGTTGAAAGACCCGAACCTACGTGAATACGCCAAAGGCCGCCGCTTAGGCCGCGCGGCTCCATAACATCGCGTCCCGTCCCGGTGGGTTGAGCCGTCCGATGCGAGGGAAGCGAACCGCGGAGTCTGCCTCGTCACGAAGACAAAGAGGGGGGAAGGTAAGTTTACACGGGACCTTTTGAGGGTGCGTCAACCGGGACGCCGGCTTCCGTTCGACCGAAGCTCAAGACGTGTGTCGGACAAACGTCGACGCACGCGTTGCAGGCCACGCACTGAGGGTCGCGCATCGGCAAGCCTTGACTTGCAAAGCTCATGACGTCGATTCCCTGGTGGCAGATGGCCGTACAGTCACCGCAACTGATGCACTTTTCCTTCTTGGCGAAGATCCGGAAGCGGGAGAAACGGGCGTAGATGTTCATGAGCGCGGCGAGCGGGCAGGCGAAGCGGCACCACATGCGCCCGCTGAACCAAAAGTAGAGACCGACGCCCAAGATTCCGGAAAGGAGAAGATCGACGAACCAGCTGTAGTGGAAGAACGGAATCTTTAAGAGAAAGAGCCAGTGGAGCCTCTCGAACGCCGAGCCCGGCCAGATCCATCCGCCGACCCGAAGCACGAAGAGAATCATCGCCGCCGCCAGAATCAGTTGGCCCAGGAAGTTCAGGCGGTTCCAGAAAGGACCGTGCGGCATCTTCGATCGATGGGCGTCTCCCAGCGTCTCGGCGAGAGCGCCGCAGGAACAGATCCATCCGCAGTACGAGCCCTTTCCCCAGAACCGGATCATCCAGGGAATCAGAACGAAGGTTTGGAGGAAGGAGACGGAGAGCCAGCCCCACATCGGCTTTTCCGTGAAGACGTTCCAGATGAAGAGAGGCCACGCGAGAATGAACCCGTAAGCGCGCCAGTAGGCTCGGTCATATCCCGCAGCGTCATTCGCCTCGAAAAAAAGGTCGGCGACGCGTCCGCCGAACGTTCCGTGGGTGAACCAGCCGTTGTGGCCGGCCCACGGCAGAAGAATTTCCGGCAGGATAAAGAGGGCCAGAGCTTGAACGGCGATTAACGTCCAGGTTTGCGCGCGGACGTATGGCGTTCGCGTACGGCGCATCCGCCGCAGGCCGAAAATCAGGATCACCAATGTGTACGCGAACGTGTAGTAGAAGTTCGGCCTCGACGCGGAGCCTCCCAGCGTGAAGCGAAGGCTTTGCGGATTGTCCGGCGCGTGACGGCCGAGAATGCCTTCGAGATTGAAGGGGAACCATCCGCGAGTTTCAAACATCCGATAGAGTGGAAAGACGTCGTTCGGTGTTTTCCAGTGGAATAGCAAGACCGCGAGGAGGAGGAAGCCGGCGAGCGTAGCCCAAAACGCGACTGTCCGCTCTCCGCGGATCGGGACACCCGACCTCCGAAAGAAGTCGAGAGGGGACTCGCGACCGATCATTGAAAAAACGGCGTCGTTTGGCAGGACATCGGTCTCATTGCCGGTGTTCGTCAGCGCGACGGAGTCCGGTGTAATCTCCCTCACTTGTGTGGAAGTCCGAACGACGAGGTTCGTTCCTTCCGTCTCGCAAAGCCTGGCCAGGTTCGCCGGTTTGGGCCTCCAGAGGTCGGCGCCTCTGTAGCTGAGGGTGACTCTGGCGCCCGCGTTTGCCAGAGCGATGGCGGCTTCCACTGCGCTGTCGCCGCCGCCGACAACAAGGACATCACGTCCGGCGAACGAAGCGGGCTCGTAAAGCCGGTTGAAGACCTTGGGGAGATTCTCTCCCGGGACTTTGAGCTTGACGAAATTTCCCGTTCGTCCGATCGCTACAATCACCTGCCTGGCGATGTGGACCGCGCCCTCACGGGTCTCCACGAAGAGGAGTTTGTCCTTGCGAACGACGCGACGGGCGCTCGCCGGCGTAATCACGATCGCTTCTTGTGTCACCCGCTCGCGCAATTCGTCGAGAAGTAATTCCTTGGTTTCAGCCCGCTCCGTGAAGGTCAGCGAACTCAATGGACGAAGGTTCTCGGGGTAAAGATAGATCGGCTTACCGTTTTGCATGTTGGCCAGCGTGGAAAACGGTTCCGACGCTTCGAGCAGGAGATAACGAAGGGTCGCCTTCTTCGCTTCCAATGCCGCGGAAACACCCGCCACACCCGCTCCAATGATGATGACGTCGAAGAGTTCCGGGCTTTCCCGTGCGTGGCCCCGTGAAAACGAACGGTCCGTGAGAATCGTCCGGACGGCGAGCGCCCCTTGGTCGGCCGCGATCTTAAGGAGCGGCCGTCCCGCGACGTCACCCACGACGTAAAGGCCGGGAACGCGCGTGGAGCCGTCCCGGCGAACATCCGGTCGCCGTTCCACGCCCCCCGCGGGCCACTGAGTGTGGAGCCATCTGGCGTAGGAGCGAAAGATTGAAATCATCGGCGTGAGGACGGCCATTATATACCTACTTTCGGGGTGTTCCGGCTCACCTCGTCGATTCGTGGTTAGCTCACTCTGCCGGCCACCAGCGTGATGTCGTCCTTCCGTGGTTGATCGCCGAAAAATTGGTAGGCATCGGTGACCAGCGCATTTCGAATATCTTCCGCCGAAAACGATCCGGCCTTTCTCAAAATATTGAGTACTCTGCGTTTTCCGTACATTTCGCCCGCCTGATTTTCGCATTCCAGGAGCCCGTCGGTGTACCAGATCAGCACATCCCCGCGCTGGATGGGAACCGAATTTTCCAAGAATTTCACGTCCAATATCTCACCCAGGCGGCTGCTGGGAGGACTCGGCAATACGGTCACCCGCATCTCGCCATCGGTTTGAGGGCGGCAAAGAAACGGCCGGTTGTGGCCGGCGTTCGCGTACCGAAGCTCCGACTTCGTTGAATCAAATACCGACGCAAAAAAAGTCATCAGAATGCTCCCTTTGGTGGAATCGAGAATCATTTGGTTGAGAAGGGCCAGTAGATCGGCCATGGAAAGCGTACCCTGATCGCGCAAATGTTGGACACGCGAGAGAAAGACGTCGCCGTTCACGGAGTGGCCGGTGCCGTCCTCCATCTCTCGAAGCATCTTCCGGATGGCCCCTTCACTCTCCTGGACTCCTTTGAAGAATCCATTGGCGATCGCCGTGATGAGCGCGGCGGACATGCCGTGGCCGGTCACATCCCCGATCATCACGGAGACGTTTTGCCCCGCCCGATCTTCCGTATACCCGTACCAATCGCCTCCCGTTTCGGTTGAACTCTCGATAAAACTTGCGAGTTCGAGCTTGGAAAAGCTCTTCACGCGTTCCGGGAAGAGCATTTCCTGCACTGTGGAAGCCATAGTCAGTTCTTGCTTCATCCGCCTTTCACTCGCCGCCAACTTTTCGTGAGCGTCCTGAAGTTGGGTGAGCAGCCGATTGAAGGAGCGTGTGAGAATTCCCATTTCCGCGCCGAACGTTCCGGAGATTCGAATTCCCAGGTCCCCACGATCGATGATGCTCAAGATTCCCTGGGTAATCCTGTGAAGGGGGGTGGAAATGGCTTTCGCCAGAAAATAGCCGATCACGCCGGACAAGGACGCCGCCAGCGCGGCAACCAGAAGGACTTGACGCAATGTCTTGCTCCTCGTTTCGCGAATCGCTTTATTCGAAACCTCGATGGCCAAGGTGGCCGCCCTTTTCTCGTTCAAGTCCAGAAGGGGTACAAAGAAGGCAAGGTACGACATCCCCCCAATCTCGAAGTTTTCAACCAATTTGTGACTCGATCCGCCGCCGGCGTACTCCGTCTGGTTCGGCAACTCCCTCACCGGGGCCCCGGCCGGCTGAATGGAGGAGCCGAAGATCTTCTTCTCGTCAAAAAGAATGATGTCCGTGCCGGTCGCCGACGCGATATCTTTGGCGAACGAATCGTGGGTGCGCAAGGCCAGGATGATAATCCCCATATTGGCTCCAAAATGAAGCACCGGCTTCATCGCAAGAAGGTAGATCTCCCCATCCAGCGGGAGCCAGCCGCGCCTGATGATCGCACTGTCCGAAGACATTAATTTCAGCACCGGGGCCGACGTCTTTAAGAACGGAGCCAGCGCCTCGCTTCCGGAACTCAAAAACACCTTCTCCTTTATTTCAACGTAACGTTCCGGCTTAGGGACAAACGCCACCACGTCCGCCTGGCTCAATTGCCGAAATTCCTCGATTTTCTGCGAAATCCCCAGTGAACTGTCGAACGAAAGAACTTGGCCGAAGGTCTGGTCCGAGGAGATGAGATCGGCGTAAATTTCAAGCCCGCGACCTCTCTGGTCAATCTGGGTCAGCGCCACTTTCGTTGTTTCCTCGATCTTATCCTTGGCCGATTTTTTCATCGTGGTGACGAGCGCCACCGAATAAACAATGGAACTCAAGAGGGCGGAAACCAACACCACTCCACCGAAGGCGGCAACCAGTCTGGTCTTCAGCGAGAGTTCTCCGAATCGATTCATGGGCCTAAAGCTGGATCTTGAGCACCTTTATTGATAACATGTTGGCCTTAATTCGGACACATAACGAAGTGAAAAATAAACGCATTTTATTTCTGAATCCGGCCGAGGACCCGGCACTCCAGCGAACCGTACACCGCGCACTTGCGGCTACCGGATGCAATGTTTTCGTCGCGTCCGGCGGGGATGATGCACAGCGCTACCTGGCGGCGGGGTGCGATCTCGTTTTGCTGAATTACGACGAAGGCGGAGAATCCGTTCGGGCGCTGGCCAATCAATTATTATCGCGACAGGACTGCCCCACCGTGCTCCTTTCCCAGAAAAAAGAAAAGGAGCACCTGATTCACCTCTTCTCCCACGACCAGCTGAGAAACCTGATCGCACGCAACAACGAAGTCAGTGAAGCGGAGCTGATGATCACCACCGAGAAGCTCCTTCGGCAAGACATCTTCGGCATGGAAAAATATCTGACGTGGGGAGCTCATCTCGAGGAAGAACCCGTGCATGACTCTTTGGAAAAAACGGATCAGGTCGCTCGAGTGGGACGCTTTGTCGAACAACTGAAGTGCGACGCACGCTTCGTAAAGGCCGCGCAAGTCGTCGCCGACGAACTCCTCATGAATGCGCTGTACGACGCTCCCATCGGCGCGGATGGAAAATCATTGTACGCCCATAAACCTAGAAGCGAACGGGTCACCTTGTCGTCAAAGGACCAAGCGACCCTCCGATACGGAAGTGACGGCCGATATTTTGCGATCGCGTGCCGCGACCATTTCGGCTCGTTGAGAGCCCAAACGGTCGTGCAATATCTGAAGAAGTGTTTCCTCCACGATGAGAACCAGGTTGACACCAAAGCGGGCGGAGCGGGCGTGGGATTTTATATGGTTTTTCAGTCCCTCTCCCAGATGATCATTAACATCGAACCGGGTAAGATGACCGAAACCATCGGACTCATCGATATCCGCACAAGTTACCGGGACACAAAAATGCGAACGAAATCGTTTAACATCTTTATAAGATAAAAGGCGGGGATATGACCGAAGCCCTCCAGACAAAACGCGCCGAGATCAACGACATGCTCGTGGTGAGCCTGCAAGGCGATATCACGGAAGACAGCCATATTGAAGGCCTCAAAGAGAATCTCAAGCCGATCGTGGTTTTTGACTTAAAGGAGGTCAAGCGAATCAATTCCTACGGCATTCGCCAATGGATCAACGTGATGAAGGAGATCCATTCAAAGGTTCGGCAGATCGTTTTTCACCGCTGTCCTTCGGTCATGGTCGAACAGTTCAATATGATCAACAATTTCGGCGGAGGAGGAATCGTTTATTCCGTGTACCTTCCGTACTATTGCGAGAAGTGCGGCAAAAGCGACACCAAGCTCTATTCGCTCCCGGGAGGAGCCACGCCGGAGGAGATGCCCACTCTGCCGACGTACCCTTGCGCCCATTGTTCGCAGGCGCTCACCTTCAACGATATTGAAGATGAATATTTTTATTTTCTTCAACATCAGAAGACTCGGTCGGTTCCCATGAATGTGGTTGAACACCTCGCCAAGCAATCCTGAACCATCCCGTGGGAGCTCCCGGCTCTTTCAAGTCCCCGTTGAGTCACCTGGCCAAGGGGATCACCGATTCCGCCTTTGTCCTTGACCTTCAACGAAATATCCTCGAATTCAATCGCGGATTCCTGAAAATTCACTCCGTGGACGCGAGAGAAATGAGGACGCTTCCGGGAAGTTTTTGCCGGACTTTTGTGAACATGGAAATCTGTGAAAACGACTGCATACTGAAGAAGTGCCTTGAATCGGGCACCCCGGTGCGTTTCGATGAAGTCCGAGGCAAAACGCGCGCCGGGGAGCTGTTGAACCTGATTGTGACGGCGGTCCCCATTCGAGATGAAAAAGGCGACGTCGTGGCGGTGCTCGAGATGCATAGAGATGTAACGGATGAAGCTCAAATCCATTCGAAATATAAGGTCCTGCTGGATAAGGAAAAACGTGCGAAGGAAGAGCTGGAGAGGCTTGTCGAAATCCGCACGAACGAATTGAAGCACACTCAGGCCCAGCTCGTGCACTCCGAGAAAATGTCGGCTCTCGGACAAATGGTGGCGGGTATCGCGCATGAACTGAACAATCCCATCAATTTTATTTCAGGAAACCTGGACTCCATGGAGGAGTATTCGGGCCAACTGAGGAATTCGGTCGAGGCGATCCGCAAAATCGTTAGCGATTCCCCTCCCCTTAAGCAACGTTTCGAAGAAACCCTTAAGAAGCACGATATCGACTTTCTCTTGGAGGATATGGCGAAGCTCATACGAAGCATCCGAACTGGAAGCGACCGCGCCGCGGATCTCGTCCAGGGGCTTAAAACATTCTCGCGATTGGACGAGGCGGAGTTCAAGGAGACCGATCTGCACGGAGATCTGGATATGGCCCTAACGCTGTTGCGCCATGAATTCAAAGATCGGGTGGAGATTCATCGTGATTATGGCGCCATTCCCAAGATTCGGTGCATGGCAAACCAGCTCAACCAAGTGTTCATAAATATCCTGCACAATGCGATTCAGGCGATCGAAAAAAACGGGGACATTTGGATCCGAACGTCCGTGGAGGGCGAAAATGTGCGAATTGAAATTGAAGACAACGGAATCGGAATCCCGCCGGAGAATTTAAAAAAAATCTTCGATCCTTTTTTTACGACGAAAGACGTGGGCAAGGGAACCGGACTCGGGCTCTCCATTTCATACGGGATCGTGGAACGCCATGGCGGCGTCATCGAGGTCGGCTCCACGCTGAAAAAAGGCACGACGTTCCGCGTGATTCTTCCGATTGCACCTCCTCATTCTCCGGAGGCTTCTTTCTGAACCCGGCCCGCCAGGGCGGCGTTGGCGGCCGCCTTTTCGAGAAAATCCCCCAATGTTTTACGGCCTTTCTCGTCAATCCCGATGATCTCCAAAGCAATTTGCACGCATTTTCTACCGCCCTCTCCCGTCGGGACAGCTTCGATATGAACACCTTCGATGACTCGTGACACACATCGCAGCGAGACGGTCCCGCTGTAGAGCATGACTTCGAGATGGGAATCTTTCTCGACATCAAAGCAAACACCTTTGCCCGATACGAGCTTAAGTCCCCCCATGCTTAAATTCTCCACGGAAAAATAATGAGTCTCGGGTTTCCCCATCTCTCGGATGCGGGCCTTCAAGCGAAAAAGCGGGGGCAGACGAAAACGTGGACATCGCCGTCGTTCAGAATAGGAAGGTGGCATGAACTATGCTGATTACACTACATGAATATGCGGCTGTTTACTTCTTAGAACAACATTCCCACATAACCCTCCCACTTAACCCTTCGAAACGTGCGTAAACGTTGTCTGGACCCAACCTATTGATATCACATGATTTTGCATGCGCTCTTCCCTTAAAAGAAGCTGTCGATTTGTCTCCCGCGATCGGAGATAATAGAAGGACGGCCCATTACGCCGCGCGGTTGACATCCTCAAATTTCATGATTCAGAACGCGAAATGGCTCTGGTTATGGATGTGGCTTGGAATCAGTCTGGGCCCCGTCTCCGTCTCTCCGGCTGCGACCAATGAGCTCACGTTCCAGCCGGTGTTCTTTGAACTGAATAGTTCCAGACTTTCGGCTTCCACGCTTGACGCACTCAAGCGGGTGGCCGAACTCATGAAGGCCAATCCGGATGCCATTCTCGAACTCGATGGGAGCGCCGGGCAAGAAGGCGAAAATATCGATGCCGTCGCTTTGAGCCGACAACGCGCGGAGGCGGTGCGGGATCATCTCTTGAAACTCGGAATCGGCGCGCAACGCCTGAAGGTGGAAGCCAAGGGAGCCGCCGCTCTGTTCGATTCAACCCATCCATCCGACCGGGCAAATCGACGGGTGGAATTTCTTTTCGTCCTGGAGAAACAATCGTCCTCGAGCACGGCGGCGCTGGAGGAAGTGGAGGTCGTCTATTGGAATACGCTTTATCACTGCCTTTACCTGATTGGGGTCGAGCAGGGTTATTTCGAGCAAGAAGGCTTCAAGATCAAATTAGTCGCCACCAACCACTCGTACAGCGATCAGGTGAAACACGCGTGCGGGTTGGAACCCTTCTTGAAGGAAGGAGCCAGCGTTTTCTCGGGGGCGGTCTGCGGGGGATCGCCGCATGAAGCGATTGCCAAAGGCGTTCCCCTCGTGGTCATCGGGGGCATGCTGGCCGGGGGATCGATGTTAATCGCGAAGCCGGATCTGGCGCTCAAGCTCAGACAGGATCCTAAGAATTTCCGCGGCATCACCATCGGGAGACCCAGAGGCACGGTTCTCACGTCCATGATTGTTTCCTATTTTCTTTCGAAACAGGGAATCGATCCCAAAAAAGAGGTTAAGTGGAAGATTTTCAACAGTCACGAGGAAATCGTGGAAGCGATCGCGAAAGGGAGCATCGACGCCGGAGACACCTACGCGCCGCTTCATCTGACCGCGCAAAAGAAATACGGTCTCGCCGTGGTGTACAATACCGTTGAGCTTTTTCCCTACCACCCCTGTTGCCGAGTCATCACCACCCGGCCGAAATTGGAAGCCCACCGCGAGAAATATGTACGGTTTATGAAGGCCGTGATTAAATCACACGAGTTCTTCGTCAAACACCCGGCGAAAGCGATTGAAACCGTGGCAAAATACACCGGCTATCCCCAGAAGGAAGTCCACGATTCACTGACCAATCCCAACTTCCAACTGAATCCCGACCCTTTGAAAAACGGATTTGTGAAGTTCTGGCATATGATGAACGAAACGGGGTTTATTCATTCGAATCAAGACGTGACAAAATACATCGATACCTCGGTCTACGAAGAGGCGCTAAAGCTTCTGAAAAAAGAAAAACCGACGAACCCCTATTTTTCATACATGGAAAAACAATTCCGGGAGCAAAACCTATGACGGCGCAATCGAGTCTTCACGTCGTCAAAGCCGGGCAAAGCAAGCCTTTGGCCCTCGTGGTCGATGATGAGGTCGATAATTTAGAGCTTCTTCAGCGAGTTCTTCGAAAGGATTACGAAGTACACACCGCGGACTCCGGTACCAAGGCGCTTTTGCTGATGGAAGACCACGATTTCTCCATCATTCTCACCGACCAGCGAATGCCGAAAATGCTCGGCACGGAGTTTCTCGCGGAATCGCTGAAGCGCAACCCAACCGCCATCCGCATCCTCATCACGGGGTACAGCGATATCGAAAGCGTGATCGACGCCATAAACCAGGGATCCGTGCACCGTTATATCAAGAAGCCGTGGCGCGCCGAAGAACTCCGGAAGGAGATTGAAACCACCATCGAGCTCCAGCGCCTCATGGTCGAGAACCAAGAATTAGTAAGCCGGCTCAAAGAAGCCAACGCGCAGCTAAGGGAACAGGAACACCTGCTCATGAAAAACCTCGACGAACAATCGAAGCAGCTTTTCAGAGCCAATAAGGACCTGGAGGCGCTGAACGAAACGTTGCGAGGCCTGACCCTGCGGGACGGCCTCACCGGCCTGTACAACCATCGCGGGTTTCAGCAAAGAATGCGCGAAGAGTTCGCTCGCGCCGAGCGCTCGAAGCACGAGCTGACGCTCATTTTTTTCGATATCGACCACTTCAAGAAATACAACGACGCCAACGGACACCCCGCCGGGGATGACTTATTGAGAGAAATCGCGCATCTTTTGACGCAGTCCTCTCGGCTCAAGTTGGAATCGGCGCGTTTGCGCGCGTCGGACATCGTGGCTCGATACGGCGGGGAAGAGTTCGTGATTCTTCTTCCCGAGACGCCCCTTGAAGGCGGACGAATCAAGGCGGAAAGAATTCGAAAAAGCATCGAAAGCGCCCTTTTCCCTCACGCGGAAAATCAGCCCGGAGGCAAGGTCACCGTGAGCGTGGGCGTAGCTAATTTTCCCTCCGAAGCACAATCACCACAGGAGCTCATCGATGCCGCAGATCAGGCGCTTTATGTCTCAAAGCGAGCCGGACGCAACCGGACCACGCTGTACCGGGACCTCCCGCAAAAACCGGG